>JAQTLZ010000006.1 GCA_028714635.1 Candidatus Paceibacterota bacterium | reverse complement strand
AGATCTTCGAGGTGTTGTGAAAGGGAACTGACAAAAAGAGAACGGATTTCTAATTTCGTTCCTTTCATTCCAACCGGCCTGCCGTAGACATTTTTTCCGTCGAGTTTGTATTGAACGGGGATGACGTGGATTATTTTTCTGTTCAGTGAAATTGCTTGCGGGATTTCATTCTCGCTCGCATCCAATCCTTTTTTGATATCAAGTTCGGTAATTTCAGAATCTCCGCGCGAAACGATAACCGAGCTTTGGCAGAGCGTGCCAGAAAGGCCGATGCCTCCAACAGAAAGAAACGCTCGCTTAATTTTTATTTTTGAACTTTTTTCGGCTTGGTCGAGGGCTTTTCGGAGAGCTTTCGATACTTCGTGAATATTAATGACGTAGCCGTGCCGTAGTCCTTTTGATTCCGCGAAACCGGTTCCGATAATTGCTGGCTGGGTGCGAGTTCCTTTTTCAAGCGACGCGACAACTACCTTGATCTGATAGGTTCCGATATCTATTCCGACGGCTATTTTTGTGGACATGGAGAAAATATGTAACGCTGGGCGCGAAACCTATAACGAAATTCAACGGACCAGAATTAAATTCCAAAATGCCTCTGAATTTTCGCTTCCGCTCTCTCCATTGTACCCCCATGCTCCATTCCTTTCAAATGGAACAAACCGTGGATAAGTAATTGTCCGAGGAATGCATCGAATGTCTTTCCAAAGCGAGGCGCTTCTTTTTTTGCAACGCTCGGAGTGATGAAAATTTCGCCACTAGTCTTCGAAAGTGAGAAACTAAGAATGTTTGTCGGCTTGTTTTTCCCGCGGAATTTGTTATTCAATGATTGAGACTCTTTTGGTCCGATAAAAACAAGGCTCAAATCGTAATTCTTTCCAAGAATCTTGTCTTTTAAGGATGAGAAAAGCACCTCTCTTTTAGCAAAGGTGCTTTTCGTTTTGTTTGTGATTTGCATATGGTTGCCCATATGTATTCTATTTCTTTCGCTTCTGTCCTGGAATGTCAGGAGTCATTTTGCCGAGTTTGATGAGATGAAGTACTTCATTTTTTCGGGCGATTTTGGTGAGAGCTCGTTTCTTTCGCTTGTAGAAAGATTCTTCGCGGAGAGTGTATCGGATACTTCGGACACGAGGAAGAACGCCAGAACCCTGGACGCGCTTTGTAAACCTTCGGAGAAGGCTTAGGCTGTTTTCATTTGCATTTCGTGCGACTTCTACGTTTGTTGCCATAGGGCCAAAATACTAACACAGCTCTCGTTTTCTTGCAACTCTGTATCCTTGACTTTGAATGTCTCGAGGCATAATCTGAAAACGGGAAAAGGATGGGCTCATTTTGAGCAACCGCCTTGTGCGGACAAATAGATACAGGAGGACAAGATGAAAATCTTAGCCGTTGTACGCCATGGCGAGTATGAGAAGCGTGATGGCGATTACCGCCTATCCGATTACGGCAAAAGGCAAATTGCCGCGTTGGCTGGGCAAATCAAGACTTCTCTTGTGAATGGGGGGGGTAAACCGAGGATGCTTTCGTCCACGGCGCCACGTGCACTCGATAGTGCGCGGGTGATGTCCGAAGTGCTCGGTGTTCCTTTCGAGGAACATCCGGTTCTTTGGTCTGGCGGTGGTGGCGGAGGCTACCCTGACTGCAAAGCGGTCATGGAACTCATCAAGCAAGATGAGTCGCCGGACGTGGTTATCCTCGTGACCCACCTTGAGTACATCGAGCGCTTTCCGGGGCATTTCGCTACGTCAATCGGTGCCAAGTTTGACGGCGATGAAATTCCCAAGGGTCACGCGTGGATCATCGACGTTGAGAAGAAGTCGATTGACCACTTGAGGTGTGCCGTCTGAAGTCAGATCGGTAACAACTTTGAACCGAAGGGCGTCTCGCGGAGGCGCTCTTTTTATTTTCTATTTAATTTTTTCGATATATCTTTGGAGGTTCTCAATCTTCACCGTCTCTTGCGCGCGGGTTTCCATGTGACGAACAATCACGGAATCTTCCATTGCTTCTTTTTGACCCATGATTATTGCGTAGGGGATTTTTAAATTTTCTGCAGACGTAATTTGACCCACGAGTTTATCTTTACTCAAGGATTGGTAAAGGGGAATTTTTGCCTGTCGCAGAATCTCAAGGACTTTCAAACTTTTCAGTTTTGCTTCAAAACCAAGCTGGACGAAATAAAATTTCGGCCGCTTCATGAGCTTGCCCTTCACTTTTTTGAGTCGTTCTGGCTGGAGGGCTTTGTAGGCGAGAGAAACGCCGACCGCGGGAATTTCTTTTTTCAGTCCGATTTTCTTGGTGATGCTGTCGTATCTCATGCCGATAGCGATCGGGTCTTTTGCATCTCCACTTCGTATTTCAAACACACTCTGTCCGTAGCCTTTTTTGCCGATGAGATGATTGTTGATGGTGTAGGGGATATCGAGCTTCTCAAGATATTCCAAAACTTCTTTGAAATGAACTCGGCTGTTTTCGGAGAGGAAACTTAAAGACTGCGGAGCATCCTCGGCAAGCTCTCTGCATTTCTCGTGATCGCAGGAAAGAAGCTGGAAAGCGTCTTTTTTGAAAATCTGCCGGCATTCTGCGGGCAAAAGCGAAAGATTTTTTCTGTAATAATTTGCAAGTTCTCGGATAAATCGAGCTGTCGAATCTTTGTCTCCCACGCTGTTTATTTCAAGAGTAAGATTTTGGTATCCTTCTTCAGAGAGAATAGTAAGGGCGGTTTTTATGATGATTGCCTCTGCCATGCTTTTTCCCGTACCCAAAATTTCCAAGCCATAATTTTTCAGCGTACTTTTCTTTGTGCGAGCTGGCACAGCAATCGGGCCTTTATAATAGAACATGACAGGCTGGGGCAATTCCGCCATATTCATTTCCATATAGGTTCGGAGTACTGAAATTTTCTCTTCAAGACAAAGAGATGCAGAGAGTTCGCACTCGGATTCTTTTGCGGAGGGTTCGATCTCGCGGAAAAGCTTTGCGACAAGAGTGTCGTGCTTGTTAATCCGCGGAGTGGCGATTGGTACGAAGCCGTAGTAAAGAGCGATCTCGTCTGCTTTCTCGAGAAAAGTATAGCGAGGTTCATTTCGCTTTCGCTCTTGCCGGCTCATTTCTCGCACTTCCGCTTCTTTTTTGTCTGCTGCTCTCTTTTTTTGAAGAGTGGGCATTGTGTACAAAAGTTAGCTAATAAAAGGCTTCCGAGTTTAATTTTTGTAGTCGTGAAATTCTCCGGGGAAGAGTGTTGCTTCACTGAAAGGAAAGAGGCGAAGGAGTGGTCGGCCCAAAATATCTTTTTCTTGCAGAGCTTCAGCGGTTCCGTCCTTGCTCCAGATGCGAGCGTCTTTGCTGTGGGGGCGATTGTCTCCCATGACGAAAAATTCTTTGTCGCCAAGGGTGAGAGAAAGCTTTTGGTCTGGAAAATTCTTCTCTACAATGTACGGCTCGTTCAAAGTGAAACCTTCGGGATGCGCTTTGTTCTTTATAATGACAGCATTTCCGTCTATTGTGACTGTCTCTCCGGGAAGGCCGATGATTCTTTTAATAAAATAGGGTTTTACCTTCTCGTATCCATATTCATATTTGAGAATCACCACATCTCCTCGTTTTGGCGCTTCAAATCGGTAGGTAAGTTCGTCTACAATGAGGTAATCTCGGTCTTTAAATGTTGGATCCATTGATTCGCCGTTCACGATGAAGGGTTGGGCGACGTACATTCGTACAGGAATGACAATAATAAGAGCGAGGAGGATGAATCTGATGAGTTCTGGGATCGAATTCCATGCCCGATGCAAAAAAGATTTTTGTTTCTCATCTTTTTTATCAACGACAGGGTTGTCAGTGTCCATAGATTTTTCTTACCTAAAATTGTATTACGAATGCCTCCTTGACACAAGGGGATTTCGTGTGTTTTAGTGCATTTTTGCGACATTTTTTACTTTGCCGAGCACTTCAGGTACAATGAAAACAACTTTTTATTATTTACTGCGCATTTATGCCTTACATTTTTGTCGGTTTAGGAAATCCTGGAGAAGAATACGAGAATACTCGGCACAATACGGGGCGGATTATGCTTGAATTTTTCCGAAAGTCGCAAAATTTGCCAGAGTGGGAGCAGAATAAAAAAATAAACGCGCTTGTGTCCGAAGGAAAAGTAGGAAAAGAGAAAGTAATGCTCGTCGAACCCGATACTTTTATGAATAAATCTGGGAATGCTCTGAAATCACTGGTAAAATCAAAGAAAGCGGCCGAAAAACTTCTCGTTATTCAAGATGATTTGGATTTGCCGGTGGGGAGAATCAAAATTTCGTTCAACCGGGGGAGCGGAGGGCACCGAGGAATCGAGTCTATTATACGAGCAGTAGGCACCGAAGGCTTTATTCGTCTGCGAGTGGGCATTTCCCCAGAGACAGCGGGCGGAAAAATTAAAAAACCAAGCGGAGAAAAGGCAGTGAATGATTTTATCCTAGGAAAATTCAAACCAGCTGACGAAGCAGAATTTAAAAAGCTTGGGAAAAAGGCAAGCGAAGCGCTGGAAATGCTTTTGAAAGAGGGAAGAGAGAAAGCAACTGGCTTTGCGAATAGTCTATAAATAAAACACCGAGTCATGACGACTCGGTTGTTTCTTTCCCTACAAATTCTTCTCCAGCAACGTGAATGCCGGCGTTCTTAGCTTTCGTGAGGAGAGCCGGCCACTCGCCCCTTACGGAGCTTCTTTCGATCACAAGGCCAAGGTCGAGGCTTATGTGACAGAAAGAAGACCTTGATTTCTCGAAGACCACCGACGGGTACGACCTCCAGACCGAGCCCTGCCTTATCTTCAGTATGGGGACTTTGTAGTCTCCCATGTTTACGATCGCTACGCAGCGAATGCTTACGATCCGGTCACGGCCGGACATGAAATCGGGGAATTTCCCTCCCCACTGTGGCTGGAGCAATGCTTCCCGAGCCGCCAATCGTATTCCTGCTATTGATGTCGGGTCCGGCCTTTCTCCCGTTTGAGAGGGAGGCGGTGAAGAGCTTTCCATGCGGGTTATCCTTTCTCGCTTGGGTGAACTGACGCTTTTCCTACTATAGTCTCCTTCGATATAGAAAGTCAAAGAAAAAACTGCCCTAGGGCAGTTTTTTCTTTTTCGATCGAATTTTACTTTTTATCTACAAACGACAACGCCATCTTCTGCTCTTTCGGATCAAACAGATTGATCTTGAATGAGTAGGTCTTGCCGAGCTCGAGTTTCTCTCGAAGCTTCGCTTCGCCTCCAAATTCGGAGACGTGCACAAGACCTGCAACCCCTTCTTCTATAGAAGCGAGCGCGCCGTGCTTGTTGAATTTGATGACAACGCCTTTCACAACATCATCTTTCTTGTATTTCTTCGAAGCTTCGATCCAAGGATTTGGTTTCAAAGCTTTAACAGAGAGGGAAATTTTGCCGTCTTTAATTTCAATGATCTTTGTTCGGACACGGTCGTTTATCTTGAAGTACTGCTTTGGATCCTCGACAAGCGCCCAGTCAATTTCTGAAATATGCACGAGTCCTTCAAGTCCTTCCTCAACTTTCACGAAGATTCCGAAATCAACGATGCCGGTAACAGTGCCTTCCACCTCATCTCCGACTTTGTATTTCTCGATAATCTTTCCTTTATCTTTTTCTTCATGATTCTTTTCAGAGAAGATGAGCTTGTTCTCTTTCGGAGTAGCGGCGATGATCGCAACAGCAATTTTCTGACCGACAAGCTTTCGAAGCTCTTCAAGGATCTTGTCCTTGTCTCCTTCAGATACGCGAGGGTAGTGCTCCGCTTTCAATTGTGAAGCAGGCAAAAATCCCTGAATGCCTTGCCATTCGAGAATAAGTCCTCCTTTGTTCGCTTCTTTGACAGGAAGCTCGAGAATTGTTTTGTCTCGGATCGCTTCCTCTGCCTGTGTCCAAATGAGCGCCGTTCGAGCCTCCTTGAGAGAGAGTTCGATGTAACCGAGAGGATTTTCGGTATCAACAACTTTTGCCGTGATCGAATCTCCGACATTTATCTTTTTGATAATGTCGCGAGCGGTCAAATATTCTCTTCCGAAAATAATTCCTGTGCCGTACGGAGGCAGGTCAATATAGACGCCTGTCTTATCAAGCGCCAAAACAGTACCTTCGACGAGATCTCCAGCGACCGGAGGATTTTTCGTCTCATTCAAAAACTTGGACATGATGCTGTCCTTTTTCTTTTCGACTGGATGAGCGTCGCCCGCCTTTGCATCCTTTACCTCAACTGCGTCATCTGCTTTTGGAGCAGATTTCTTCTTCGTGTCCATCCCGATGGCGGACATGAGAGTGTTCTTTAATGCCATGAATTATGAATTAAAAGGTCAGAATGCTCATTTCGTAACTGTCGAGCAAACCGGGTTAACTTTTAACGTAATTAGTAATGCCTTGAATCCATCTATAGATGATGAACAGGCAGGGGTTAGTATACGGAAAAGCATGAAAAAGTCAAAGTTTTAATACATAAAAACGAGAAAGGCCATTCTTTCTTTATCGCGATCTCTGATAAAAAAATCAGAGAGCGCTTAGGAATGAATGGCCTGTTTGTGTCCGGCAACAATTTGGCAGTCTGCTTAAAGGGGGAATAGACGAAGTTCGTTCCCTCTTATCTCACAGGCTATCGTTGTCGGATGGTGTGCTGGCGAGTGTTACCCCAATGGCCGTCATTGGCCGTTATGTCAGAGGCGACCGCAATCGCCCCATGGGAGAAACTCCCGGACTTTGTGGGCAACTATTGATCCCCACCAGCACTGGAAATATTAAAAAGAACTTAATGTGATGCGGCGACTCCCATCGACTGATTGAGAACCGCTGTTACGCTTCCTGTTGATGACAGAAGCCGCCGCACCCCTTCTCAGTGTCAACCCCAGTAGTTGACGCTGTGGTACTATCTTACCATATACAGTTTTTTTGTCAAGTTAAATTGAGTCTTATTTCATGGCCTGTTTCAAGAACTTTTTAGACATTCTTTAAGGCCGTGGTATACTCATTTTCATGATAATCACGTACCAAGGCCTCGAATTTTTCAAAATTCAGCAAGGAGATATTACGCTCGCAATCAACCCTATTTCCAAGGATTCCAAACACAAAGGAGCTCGCTTTGGCGCCGATGCTGTGCTTGTGACGACCAATCACCCAGACATGAACGGTGTTGAGCAGATGGAATTTGGCGACAAAAAACCGCTTGTGATCTCTGGTCCCGGAGAATACGAAACAAAAGGAGTTTTCATAAAAGGTTTCGCTTCACCTTCGCACTATTCGATTTCGGGAGGAAAAGAAATTATTAATACTGTCTATCTCGTTTCGTTTGATTCCATGAATATGCTTTTTCTCGGGGCACTCGACACAGTAGATATTCCGAAAGAAATCACGGAGGCGATCGAAGACATTGATATTCTCTTTATACCGATCGGCGGAGAAGGAGTTTTGGATTCTGCTGGCGCGCACAAGCTTGCTGTGAACCTTGAGCCGAAACTTATTATCCCGATGCATTACGGAATGGTGGGGAAAGCAAATGCGTTCAAAGCATTTTTGAAAGAAGAAGGAGAAGAAAACGCTAAGCCCGAAGAAAAATTAACGCTCAAGAAAAAAGATTTGGAAGGGAAGGAAGGGGAGATCGCGGTTTTAACAGCGCCGAGCGCGTAGCGGGTAGCGTTTAGTAAATTCAAACGCATTTTCCTCGACGCTTGACGCTATACGCTGTCAAACATGGATTGGATTGAAAAAATACGAAATAAACCTGAACGACAGAGAAGAATTATTCTCTGGGTGAGTTCTACTGTGTTGACGCTTATTTTTGTTTTGGCGTGGTGGATTTTGCCTCGGGGAGGAAATACTCCGGCGCCTGATAATCAAGCGGCATCTCTCGCAACTCCTCCGTTTGAACAGTTAAAAAGTGCGACTGGAAAAGCATTAGAAAACATTGGCAACCAATATTCTTCGCTGAAAAAAACGCTTGGTTTTTAGCTCGGGCCCCAGCCCCAAAAGGTCACACGGGCTCGCGCTTCGCCCCATGAGGGATGTGCCTATTCGGCACGCGCTCTCGCCCTGGGTTGGGGCGGGGTTAATGCTCGCAAGCCGCAATAAATTTTTGTGTTTTTAGACACAAAAATTTATTGCGGGCGAGCATTAAAAATGCTATAATTATCCCCATAATGCCTGAAGAAAAAGAGCCAAAAGACCCTGCAAAAGCGCATCAAAACGTTGTCTCGCGAGGCATCGTGACCGAGATGAAAGACTCGTATCTCGACTACGCGATGTCGGTGATCACTTCTCGTGCTCTTCCTGATGTGCGTGATGGACTCAAGCCTGTGCACCGCAGAATTCTTTTTGCGATGCATGAGAAAGGGCTAACTGCTTCCGCAAAATTTAAAAAATCCGCAACGGTAGTCGGAGAGGTGCTCGGTAGTTACCACCCACATGGAGATGCGTCCGTATATGAAGCGATGGTGAAAATGGCGCAGACTTTTTCCTTCCGTTATCCGCTCATTATCGGCCAGGGAAACTTCGGTTCGATCGACGGAGACGGTGCTGCAGCATACCGATATACCGAAGCAAAAATGTCCCGCATTTCAAGCGAGCTTCTTCGAGATATTGAAAAGGAAACTGTCGAGTGGCGGCCAAACTACGATGGTTCAAAGAAAGAGCCGGCCGTACTTCCAGCTGCAGTTCCAAATCTATTATTGAATGGAACACTTGGCATCGCCGTTGGTATGGCAACAAACATCGCTCCGCATAATCTTCGCGAGGTTGTTGATGCAACTGTGCACCTCATTGAGAATTCTGACGCGACGACTGAGGATTTGCTTCAATTTGTAAAAGGGCCGGACTTTCCAACGGGCGGACTTATCTTCGGCTGGAAAGATATTCAGCATGCCTATGCAAACGGAAAAGGTCCGATTGTCTGCCGAGGCGAAGCGGAAATTGTAGAGACCAAACAGGGCGCATTTCAAATCATCATTACTTCAATTCCATATCGGGTGAACAAGGCCGAACTGATTATCAAAATTGCGGATTTGGTTCGCGAGAAAAAGCTCGAGGGAGTGAAGGGCCTTCGCGATGAATCTGCAAAAGATATTCGCATTGTCGTTGATATCAAGCAGGGTGCTTATCCGGAAAAAGTTTTGAACTTTATTTACAAGCATACCCAGCTCGAAGATACTTTCCATTTCAATACCGTCGCGCTTGTCCACGGTGTTCCGCAGACACTTTCTCTCAAGGCAATTCTTGAGGAATTTATTACACACCGAAAACTCATCGTCCGCCGAAGAACGGAATTTGATTTACGACAAGCTGAAGCACGCGAGCATATTCTCCTCGGACTTTCAAAGGCGCTCGATCATATCGATGCGATCATCAAGCTCATCAAAAAGTCTGCCGATACTCCGACCGCGCACGCGAATTTGATGAAAGAGTATAAGTTTTCCGAAATTCAGGCCACCGCTATTTTGGACATGAAACTTCAGCGTCTTGCCGGACTTGAACGAAAGAAGATCGAAGACGAGCTCAAAGCTGTCCAGGAGACTATTAAAGATTTGAAAGATATTTTAAAGAGTGCAAGCCGAATTCTCACTATCATCAAAAATGAGCTCAAAGAAATTTCCGCAAAATATGGAGATGACCGCCGAACCAAGCTCATTAAACACGATCCAAAATCATTCTCTGCGGAAGATTTGATCCCAGATACGGAAAGCATGCTTGTGTTGACTGCTGGCGGATATGTAAAGCGAACTTCGCCCGATGAATATCGAAAACAGAAACGCGGAGGGGTTGGCGTTGTGGATCTTGATACCAAAGAAGAAGATTTTATTACGACATTTCTCACAACGTCTACTCATAATGACCTTCTTTTCTTTACCGATAAAGGAAAGGCCTACCAGATAAAGATGTACGAAATTCCTGAGGGCAAACGCGCGACAAAAGGAAAAGCGATCATCAATTTCCTTTCACTTGCTCCGGATGAAAAGGTGACTTCTGTTTTGCCGATGTCGAAGGATATTAAGAAACAGGAAAATCTTTCGATTCTTATGGTTACGAAAGAGGGAACTGGAAAGAAAGTAACCGCGGAAAATTTTGTTGAAGTTCGACGAAGCGGTCTTATCGCTATCAAACTTGATGAAAAGGATGAGCTCATTTCAGCTTCATTTGTTGATAAGAATCAAACCGCGATTATTACTACGTCAAAAGGCCAATCGATTCGATTTAAAGAATCTGATGTGCGCGTGATGGGAAGAAATGCGGCGGGAGTACGGGTAATGAAGCTTTCAAAAGGCGATGCTGTGATTGCTGCAGAAGTTATTACAGCCGAAGCGAAAGATACGATGCTTCTTGGTATTACTGCAAATGGCTACGGAAAAAGAACTCCGCTTAAGGAATATAAAATTCAAAAACGAGGAGGGTCGGGAATTAAGACTGCAAAAATTACGCCCAAAACTGGTGCGCTCATTGCCTCTCGCGTAACCACTCCAGAAGAAACAGAAATTGTAGCCATTTCGAAGAAAAGCCAAGTTATTCGAACCGATATTGAAGGAATCCCATCTCTTGGAAGACAGACGCAAGGAGTGCGCATTATGAAATTACGCGAAGGGGATGCTATAGCCTCACTAGTAACCCTCTAGTTCGGCTTTTGTTACGGGAGATTTTCTGTCTCTTCTGTCTTTCCAAATTTTTTCTTAAGCCATTCTTTTATCTTTTTATAAAAGAGAAGGTCAATTCCGATAAGCTCGAGACCAATAGGAATGAGCCAGGAGCCCGGAGTAAGGGGAGTGAAGAGCGCGAGAAGCCCGACGATGATGAGAATAATCCCAATCGTTTTTTTCACGCGCGGGTCTTTTAATTTTTCACGAAGGTAGAGTGGCATCGCTCTATTGTATCTTAATATCACGTTTATTCTCAATTAAAGCAAAATAACACCCAAGGGTGTTATTTGTGCTGAAGGCTCCGGGGACAGGAATATCGGTCGTTACACGACCAGTGGCCCGATTGGATTTTTTCTACAAAAAAATGCTCAATTGGGCTTCGATCCCTGCCGAAAGCAACTTTGGTTGCTTTCTTCCCCGGGCAAGCAAAAAACCGCTTGCGCGGTTTTTCTTGCTCCGGGGACAGGGATCGAACCTGTGACCAATCGCTTAACAGGCGACTGCTCTACCGCTGAGCTACCCCGGAATAAATTTCTCCGAAAGAACTTTTGTATGATAGCAGAAAACACTCTCGAGGCAAAGTTGTGGCCAGGATGATCCTTGCTACTAATAATTCTGTGATATAGTGAAAAAGTCATGAAAAAGATTACAACTCAAGAATATGCTTTGGCTTTTGCTCTCGTAATAATGATGTTTTCAATTTTTCTAGGATCATCCTTAAAATCGTCTAAACCTTCTCATTTCTCTTTGACAGATGTCTTAGCTACGCATTCTTCTTGGGAAAAAGTAGTGATTATTCTTTTAATTTTGTGCATTGTATTCGATTTCTATCTCACACGGAGGAATGTACAAAAAAGGGTGTATGATTTGAAGATTAAGCCGAGAGAAATTGCTTTGAAAAAAATTTTTGATATCATTTCTCCTATCGCCATTCTTCTTATTGTTTTGATTCTGCTTATATAACACATGACCATTTCCAGAAAAAAATTTGTTATCATCTTCCTAATCTGCGCATTCGCCTTTATGTTTATTTCAAACACGCTTTTTGGTGGAGATGCGCGGGTCTTCCCTCAACCGCCCCAGTCTTGGTTGGGGACGGCTTCACCGGTCGCGTGGAAGAGTGTTGGATACAAAATTCTTTTGCCTGTCAAAATGGTTTTGATAGGGCCCATGCTTTTTACCGGGAGCTTCTTGCGAGAGGATCCGCCGCCTCCATTCGTTGCCGCTGTATTTGCTTTCTACTGGTCTATCCTTGCTTTAATTCTTTATTACTTCATTGGTGTAATAAAGAGTAAGAAAAAAGTTTCAAATTGACTTTTCCTGCGAGCGTCATACTCTTAATATATGATGTTTGAAGATTCCAAAAAACAACTTCACATAATAGAGACTCATGAAGACGAAGTGAAAGCGGATGAGTTTTTTCAACTCCAAGGACTTTCTGACAAAGAAAGGGATATTGCTTTGCTCGCATTAAAATCAATAGGGAAAGGAGAGCAAGATTTAGCGGCGGGCAGTCTCGGCAGCCATGTTGGCCTGGAACATGTCGCAGGAGTAAGGCCTGAGAGACTGAAAGTTATTTCATTGGCTGTGCAAGCGTGGCTTCGCAAAGAGAATTAAATTGTTTTTAATTCTTGCTTTAAAATCAGTGCAGCAAAAATCCGCCCTATGGCGGATTTTTGCTGCTAGCTTTCGCTAGGTCCTAGTGATGGTTTGTGTAGCTTACACATTGACCCTGATTCTTGAAGCTTGGGTTTGTGAAAGTTTTCCATCCGCCATTCTTACATGCGTCCTTCTCTGCTGGAGTAGGCGTTGGGGTAGGGGTAGGTGTTGGAGGGAAGATGGTTGTTGGATCACCGGTGAGATTTGTATTCTCTGCGGTTACCACTTTACCATTCTCCAACGTGACTGTTGCTACTACTCTTGTAGCAGGGACACTTTGTCCATACTGCGTCTCTCTTACATTCGTCCAATACCCGTCTGTAGCGTAATCAAACGTTCCGGATACATCAAACGGAGAAGAGATCTGCGAACCGGTGAGTGTGTTGCCCACTTTCGCCGTAGCAGTGTTTGTCTGAAGAAGCGTGCTTCCAGCATACAATTTCACTACCACTGACTGAACATGCGCGAATGTCGCATCAGTCAATCCGAATCCTGCAGTGTAACCTTTGAGCTGGCCAAGACCGGTGTCATAATTTACGACGCCGAAATCTTCAGCGGCTAAAGATCCAGGCAAAGCTGTTGCCGTACCACTTGTTGTCATGAAGGTACCTGCTCGCGAACCTCCTTGGTAATTATCAGACCATGTGCCTGACATTGTTCCGTTTGAAGCAATGGTTCCTGATACATGCATTGTCGTCTGGGGCGTCACAGCATCCGCTGTCGCAGTATAGTTTGCGTAGAAGTTAATCGTGTCGCCGGAAACTGTTCCGGAAGTGATTACCCAAGTGTATACATTTGCTCCAACTGGACTTCCTCCGTTTCCAGTCAGATTTCCCGTATTGTCTTGGGTCAGCGTCATATCATGGGCGTAGTCAGTTCCTAGATAGTTGAAAGCTACTACATAATTTCCTGTCGCGTTCCAATTCGGTGCTGCCGCCCCTACAGGCAAGGCAAACGCTAGGGGAGCTAGAAGCGTACCGATTAGGGCGATTTTGGCAATAGTTTTTTTCATGATTATTTTTTTGTGATTAGTCTTGTAATGTTTTATTACTAATGAATAAGGATAATCGACCTCGCTATGGGCTTACACTATAGTCGTCGTATAAGATGCGGAAACATTACCGTTTATAGAACTGTGCGCTAGATTCATGGTTTAGCAAGTACTCACGCAGCCATTGCAATGGAACCCTTTCTGTTACGTCATTGCAATATACAAATACGCTATGGCATTCTGGAACAAAATAAACAGCCAAGGAAATATCGATGATCGGGATCGGCGCGGGGTGCGACCGGGTGTCATTGTGGGCGGAGGTTTGGGATTAACAGGTCTGGTTATTGTCTTACTTATGAATTTTCTCGGCGGAGGAAGCGTGGGCGATGTCCTTACGCAATTACAAGATGTTCAGACGGAGACTTCGCAATCCTATGATGCAAAAGATTTTGAAGGCGCGGATAGTTATGAAGTATTTGCATCGAAGGTTCTCGGTTCTGCCAATGATATGTGGTCAAAAGTATTTGCAGAAAGCGATATGGCCTATGACGAACCAAAACTGGTGCTCTTTCGCACCGCCACAGACTCCGGCTGTGGCGGTGCCGATGCCCGCGTAGGTCCTCACTATTGCCCGCTTGATCAAACCATTTATCTCGACGAGACATTCTTTGATGAACTGACGACACGGCTTGGCGCGGAAGGTGGCGATGTGGCCGAAGCTTATGTTATCGCTCATGAAGTCGGCCACCACGTACAGTATCAGCTCTATGATCTTCCGGATAATTTGTCTAATGAGGAATCAATACAGCTTGAGTTGCAAGCTGATTGTTTCGCCGGGCTTTGGGCCTATTCTCTGAAAGATTTGGGCGTTTTTGAACCCGGAGAAATACATGAGGCGATAGATGCGGCAGGAGCCGTCGGAGACGATCGCATCCAATCAGAAGTAACAGGAAGGGTAAATCCGGAATCGTGGACCCACGGCTCGTCAGCTCAGCGTATCGCTGCATTCAATAAAGGGTATGAATCCGGTTTAGTGAAAGAATGCGGGGTATATCCGCTTCTTTAAAGAGGAATGAACCATGCTATAATAAATGAAAGGTCCTTTATCAATTTTAATCACTTATTTTTCATGTCATTACTCACTATCGCAGAAGTTGTTTTTTTCCTTGTTTTCGGTGTCAGCCATTTTTATCCTTTTAAATATTCTCAGGTAATCTCTGCCATCGCAGCTATCGTGGTCGGGGTTCTCTTGCTTGTTCGATTTTAGTATTTGAGAAACAAAAAAACTCGCTTAAAAAAAGAGTTTTTTTGTTGCCAACTTTTCTGGGGTGATTAGTAAAAGCCCTTATTTTTTGATACGATTTTATGTATGGAAACGTATCCAAAGGTGTATTACGAAAGCAAAAAGAGAACCCTCTTTCTCGCTTCCTATTTTCTCATTCCGTATCTTTTATCAATTTTGTATTATGCGTATTTGAGTGCTTCCGATACGGTTTTCGCCCTCTTTTTACTGAAGGGAGTGTTTCTCACAATTGTCTTCTTTTCTATTTTTCTGTATTTCTATCCCGCATCTACACTCGAGCTTTACCAGACTCATTTTGTGCATAAAAAAGGCAAATTCTTTCTCACCGCGACGTGGCCGGAAGTAGAGACAATTGCTTTCCAGGGTTCTGCGGGGAGTTTAGCGACTGCTTTACCATCCGCATTTCGCATATACACAAAGAAAGGGAAGACGAAATTGATCGAGACAAAAACTTTGAAGATCTCGGGTCCGCAAGATGCAAAAATTGATCTCGTAGCATTTGTGAGAGAATTACAGACTCTCTCCGGCAAGAAAGTTTTATTGAAAGGAATGTACACGAACCAATTCAGCAAAGCGTCTTTTGAAGATTATGCGAAGGGTGCTGGGATGATAAAATGACCTCATTGAGGGGGCAAAGAAAGCGTGTTTTTGTTATAATTATTTTGTAAGTTTTTAGTAATGTAATTTTTTATAAAAAGTATGGTAATCAATTATTGGGCGGTGTTGGTTTCTGCAGTAGCAAGCATGGTCGTAGGATCAATTTGGTACGGACCACTGTTTGGCAAAAAGTATATGCAAGCAATGGGTATGGATTCATGGAGTCCGGAACAGCGGGAGAAAATGAAGAAATCCATGACGCTTTCGTATGTCGGCCAATTTGTTGCAAGTCTCGTAATGTTTTTTGTTTTGGCTTGGTATATCGGTACCAGTATTCATACTGGTTTGTACGGCGGTGTGGAGAATGCATTTGGAGTATGGATTGGTTTTGTTGTTCCGCTTAAATTGGGCGATGTGCTTTGGGGCGGAAAAAAATCTTTATTTTGGATCGGAATTGGCGGAATGCTCGTAACACTCTTGGTTGCTGGCGCGATTATCGGCGTATGGCAATAATAAAGACTAAAAGTTTTGAACTGGGAATTTATCTCAAAGGCAATCCTGCTTCAGAAAAACTTGCCATAATTATTCCAGGCAGGTTGGATAGCAAAGATTATATTCACAACACCATTCTTGTTGATTATTTGGCGGGCCGAGGATATCTTGCGCTCTCTTTTGACCCGCCTGGGGTGTGGGAAAGTCCCGGGGGAATTGAGCTTTATACCACGACGAATTATTTGAAGGCGGTTGACGAGCTTTTCGAACATTTTGGAAATAAACCGACGTTACTTGCCGGGCACAGTAGAGGTGGAACTGTCGCTATGTTAGCTGGGGCGAAAAATCCGCACGTGACCCATATTGTCGCAATCATGTCATACTACGGGGCACCGAGTGCTCCGAGCAAAGAGGATGAAGCTTTGGGAAAGAAAGTCAGTTTCCGAGATATCCCACCCGGCGAGTATGAGACGAAAGAAAAGAAAAAATTTGAATTGCCAATCAATTACTTTATTGACGGCCAGCAGTATGATGCGTTGCCAGCATTAAAAACATGCACCAAGCCGAAATTATTTTTCTACGGCATATGGGATGAAGACACTCTTCCCGAAGATGTGAAGAAGGCTTATGAAGAATCTGCGGAACCGAAAATGCTACACGCTTTGGATTCGAATCATGATTATCGGTATCGTCCGGAGGCTATACAAGAGGTGAATAAAGTAGTTGAAGAGTTTCTCGATAGGTATAAATAAAAAGAGTGAAAGCAAGTTCCCTGTATTACGTCTTACTGTATTATTCATTAACTATTTAATTTTAAAAACATGCAAAAAATAACCCCCTGTCTGTGGTTTGACAAAAATGCTGAAGAAGCGGTCAACTTTTACGTTTCTATTTTTAAAAATTCGCCTTTCGCAAAAGGGGAATCAAAAATCGGGAACATAGCTTGGTATGGGAAAGAGGGGTTTGAAGTTCATCACATGCCTGCAGGGACTGTTTTGACGATTGAATACACCCTCGCAGATAATAATTTTTTGGCTTTAAATGGCGGGCCGGTATTTCATTTCGATGCTGGGATTTCTTTTATCATAGATTGTGGGTCGCAAGAAGAAGTAGATTATTACTGGGAAAAACTTTCTCTGGGGGGAGACCCAAAGTCACAGCAATGCGGATGGCTTAAAGATAAATTCGGGTTGTCGTGGCAAGTGGTTCCGAAAATTTTAGGAGAACTTCTGGCGGATAAAGACAAAGCAAAAGCGGGGCGCGTTATGACAGCTATGCTTCAGATGCAAAAAATCGTTATTAAAGATTTAGAAACGGCATACGAGGGGAAGTAATGTTTTGGTAATAAAAAGCGCCGCAGGGGTTCCTACCCCGCGGCGTTTCAACTTCCATTTCATCGGTGTCGCTTGTTAACGTAGCGTCATCACCTGGCGCATCCGCAAAGTTCTGGCATCGAGGACCAGGCAATCTGAACCGGGCATTCTGGTCTGGCAGAGCGCGTCCAAACCAAAGGGCTTGACGACATTCTCAGGGTCAAATGGTTCAACCCCAATCGCTCGAAGTGCGGGGAAATGATGTGCCGCTTCAATCCATTCCCAGATAGGAACACCCTTTGGTTCTTCGAGCGGTTCCCTCATCCCGTTCACCAGCTCAAGGTACCAAACCAGATGGCCGGCCTTTGCTTCGAGGATATCCGCAGCGGTGAACCCGAGCTTGTTCCAGTGGCCAGTGTCCACCTGAAAGCCAAGCCAGTCCTCAAAACCACGAATGGCTTCACGAAGATTTCGGAACTTGTTCGGGACCGTTGGGTCTTCGAAATTGTTCAGGATCTCAATCGCGAGTCTCGTCTGGTTTTCCTGACCAAAATCCCGTAACCTTCCCATCCAACAACACAGGTTTTCCTGCCGGAACTCGCAACCCTTGACCACGTGGCGAACGTAGGCCGGCCCAAGAGCCAACGACGGGCCGAGGCCACAGGTCGAAAGGTCAACCGAATATGGCATCTGGAGACGCAGTTCATTAAGCACCTCGTCGCTTTCAAGCGGGTTCAGCGGATCCTTCCCACTGCCCTTATTGAACAGGCAAGCGATGCCTTTCATCCTTGTGTCCGCGAATACCTCGGAAATTGCGGCCGGCGGATATTCGGGCGGGATGAGGGCCGGTACGATGACCATGCCCCCATACCCCAAGCGCTTACTGTGCTCCAGATTCGCCCGAAGAGTATCCGGGCTAAACTTACCACCGTAGGCAAGCCAATGCGAAAAAATCTCATCTGATGGTAGCGTGATGCTAGTCATGTCGTCCTCCTCACTTTTTTCAACATCAGGAATCGGGCTTGGAAAACAGTTTTCCGAAGCTTTCCTGATTACTTTTGTGCCGAAGCGAATAGTACAACTTTTAAAGAAAAAGTAAACTCATGATTCGTGAGGCCGCCTATTTTGCAATCGTCCAAGTTGTTCCGTGAATAGGGAATTGTCCCGATACTGCTGTTGCATTTGTATCAATCGATGTAACATCGATTTTGAGTTGTGTTCCGATATAAGGAGTAACATTGCTCGTGAGGATTGCTTTAATAGTGAAGAGACGCATTTGGCCCGGTGCAAAAGTTGCATCTGTCGGAGCAAAAGCTGAGCCATCAGTTTTAAAAGGACTTAAACCTTCTGCGCCACCAGCGATACCCCGCGAGCCCCCTTTATCGTCCACAGTTGAAAGTCCGATGATTGATTGAGTCGGAGCAGTGCCATTTTGTTGTACCCAAAATCCTCTAAGAATTGCAAGCTCTTTTCCCACATTGGTAATTTGAAGATAAGAGATCGGTACAGTTTTGCCTGCGTGTACCACTCCACCAGAAAGAAGCGGGACAAGCGATACTACGAGCGTTGTGGATGCATGACTTGCCACAACTGGAGGTGGCGGTGTTGGAGTTGGTGTTGAACCAGGCGCTTCTACACCGCAAGAGATTCCGGTCGTTACGCTAAAGCCGTTCGTTGAAGAACATCCCGCGGGCAGAGGAGTAACAGGTTGGGGAGTACACTGAACGCCTGTTGTGACGCTGTAACCTGCCGACGACGTGCAACCCTCTGGCAATTTCACACTGCATGATTCGCCCGTTAGGATGCTAAAGAGTGCGCCGGGGAAACAGCCACTGATAGGAGAAATTGTTGAGGAACAAGGTGCTCCGGTCAGGGTGTTGAATAAAGCACCCTGTCCGCAAGGAATATTTGTATTTGAAGAAGTACCGCATCCGTACAACGCGTTTAGTTTTGTCCGCGTTGAAGGACCGACAAAGCCTGTGCCGCGCGAGAGGCGGTTCGGTGTGAGAATTTGTGACGCGTATTTCTCTTGAAATCTGGATACTGCCAGAGCGACTGCGCTATTGTATGTGGCGATAGGAGAACTGGTGTTCCAAAGGCCTTCGTTCGTAAGAATTTCTTTGAGTGCTCCCGCCTCTTGCAGACTCAATGGCTTGCTTATTCCGAGATCTCGCGTGAAAGTAAAACAGAAATTCGCTGGTGTTTGGGCGAGAGTCATGGACGGAATACAGGCCGTAAAGAGGAGAGATGCAGTGAGAATCACCTCTGCGAACGAACTAAATAATGAGGAACTTTTTTTCATAAATGAGGCGTGAATTATTTGCGGATAAAAAGCGTGGCAACCTTATACCCATTTTCTATTAAATACACCCGAAGTCAACAAGAATGGGACAAAAAACACCCCATATGCTATTGAAGACGCGTAAAACAATGAAAGATTACTCTTTTGTATGTAACAAATCATCCATCCGCTCGTCATAATAAGCGAGTCGAATTATCATTAGCTAATTCTTTGAAATAAAATGTCAACAATAATTAATACTCCAGGAAATTCTAGCGAAGACTCAGGACTTGGAATCATTCTCGGTGTTCTCATCGCGATCATAGTGATCGTGCTTTTCTTTGTCTACGGCCTTCCGGCTTTGCGAGGCAGTCAGACTGCACAACCCTCAAATGGTATAAACGTAAATGTCTCATTGCCTACAAATGCACCAGCTTCTACCGGTACAACATATTAGTACCAGTAGGAGATTCATACAAATACTTATGAAATCATCAGGACACAAGATATCAGTAAATAAGGATAGAAAATACAAGAAAGAGGGCAATGGGGCAAAAGATATGAGGGGAGAAAGTCATTATAAGATGTCAGACCGTATGAGAAAGATGATCGAAGATGTGAGGAAATTGAGGATGTGAAAATGAAAAAAATGCTCTCGACATCGAGAGCATTTTTTTCATTTCTGGTTTTTTCTTATTTCGTTTTGAATGTCATTCGATCTCCCCGAACAGTACCCTCGCTGTTTTGCGCTGCGATTCGGAAGTAATACGTAGTCGCTCCCGGGAGTCCGGAAATGTCGGCCGTTACCGGCACTGCATTTGTACCTGCAGTTATCGTCGCGCTATCTGTTGTTTGGATAAGTACAGAACCTAATAGAGAATCAGTGCTGTATTCAAACCAATACGTGGTATCTAAACCACTTGGATTCACTGTGCCTTGGAGCGTCGCTCTGCTGGATGTAACACCTGTAGCGGCTCGAGTTGTCGCTGTCGGTTCAGACGGGCTTGCCGGTCCAAGAGTCTTGAAGTTCACGATCGCGCCGTTTACTGTGCCGAATTGGTTCTGGGCATTGATGCGGAAGTAGTAAGTGGTAAGGGGGAGAAGATCGGTAAGTGATATTGAAGCGGAAACTTTTGCTGTGCCGTCTCCCGCATTCACGAAGGCGCTTGTGTTGCCGAGGTTTGCGGTCTTTCCATACTCAAACCAATACTGCGTCGAGGCTCTGTTTGGAGTAACTTCTCCATTAAGATTTGCGGTATTTCTTGATATTCCTGTTGCAACGAGTGTCTTAGTTCCAGGAGCGCTTCCAACTGGCGGAGGATTTCCGTGCGTAGTTTGGAACGAATAAGTTGTACCAGTGACGGTACCGAATTCATTTTGGGCTACGAGGCGGTAGTAATAAGTCGTATCTTTTGTTAGGCCGGTAATGTAATTGGGAGCTGTAATCGCAACGTATCCGGAGCCTAGCACTTGGTTTGTTGTTTTATTTCCCAGATTCGATGTGAGACCGTATTCAAACCAGAAACTGGTGAAGGAACCGTTGGGAACTACTGTACCTGTCACAATTGCTGTCGTATCTGTAGGGAACACTGTTGTGCTTGTGGTTACTGCCGGATTTCCCGGTTGATTTGAAACCGGAGATTCAGTGCTAGTCGTTAGGGGAGTTGGCGAGCCATTGAGTGGCGTTGTGCTGGTATTCTGGCTTCCCACATAAATCAAACCGCCGATCACGAGAACTGCAATAACTCCTATAATTATAGATGTAGCTTTCATAATATTTGCGTTAGCTTATATGCACTTGAAGACGTATTTACGGCTAAGAAATTACAGTTTTTCTTATCACTGAACAAAATAAATACCGCCTTCCGGCGGTATTTATTTTGTTCGTCTTAACTTGTGCCCACTAGTTTCAATTAGTTAGATTGAAGGCGTAGTGAAGCTAGATTCGCTTGATGACGTGACATTACCGGAAGCATCTCGTGATCGTACAAAGTAGTGATACGTTGTGGATGCGGTGAGGCCAGTTAATACCATGTCATGATTTTCTACCAGAAGCCCTGATGAGACCTTTGGGGTGGTCGATGCGTCAGTAACTGGTGTCGCTGTCGAATAAAAGACAACGCTTGTTGCCGATTCATTTGTTGTCCACGTAACCTCTGCTGTTGTCGAAGCAGTGGCGGTAGCCGATACACTTGAGACAACCGGAGCTGTTACATCGGGGGCTTCCCGTGTGGTGAAGGAATGTTCACCGGACGTAGCAGTATTTCCCGAAGCATCAGTTGCCGTTACTACATAGTAGTAAGTAGTTCCTGCTGTGAGACCTGCAACTTCCAGATGATGGAAGCGGGTCAAACCTGCAGAGCTTACTGACGGTGTTGTTGAAGTCGCTACAACCGGCGAAGTAGTGCTGTAGTACACCTTAGCGCTCGCTGCTTCATTGGTGAAGAAGAGCACTCTGCCCGTATTTGTAGCCATGCTGAATGCGAATGGTCCGACGATTGTTGGAGCAGTCGCATCAGGCGTTGGCGTCGGTGTTGGACTAGGTGTTGTTGTTGGGCTTGGTGAAGGTGTTGGACTAGGCGATGTTGTTGGCGAAGGCGTAGGGGTTGGTTCATGGTCGCCTGCAAGTTTCTTTAGGATGCCTGGGGCATGAAGAAGCCCGCGAGGAATCTTTCCTGATTTGCCCGCGCCATTTTCAAGAAGTTCTCTTATGCGATCAAGTCCATGATTACCCTCTTCTTTATCCTCGTCTTCACCATCTTCATCTTCATCATCTGCGTCTGCGTGTACTGAAGCGTGCGAGTCCGCTTTGATTGAAGCTTCATTATCTTCGCTTTTTATTTGTGAAGAAAGATGGAGTCCAAAGAAGCCATGACTATTAGCATTTTCCGCACCAACGAACGCTGGTGTAAAGGTGCTTAACGCCAGAAACAGGGTGGTGACAAATGCTAACGTTTTAAGGGTTATTTTTTTCATTTTTGTCGTTGAATAAGTTAATGCTTGTAATGTTCGGCCTTTACTCATATTGTGGCGAACCGGAAAGGGGATTGTTACCAGAAAATACAGCCAAAATGCCCCGATTGTATCGGGGCATTTTGGCTGTATTTTCTATTCTTTTTCGTTCTTCTCTCCGTGAGATTCTCCAGGGTTCAATCTCAATTCCTCAAGGATTTTCTGGTGCTTTTCAACGACTTTTTGAATAGTGTTATTTCGGTTTTCCTCTGCATTTTCTTGGGCTCCGTTGTTCCTTGGAGATGGAGATGATTTTAGCTTCTCATTATTTTCTTCCCCATTACTATTGCCAAAGTTTTTTGGCGTTGCTGTTGGAATTATGAGAGATACTTTATTATCATCTTTATTTTTCTTTTCCTTATCCAAAGCGCTCTCGGCTTTAAAAGCCCGATCTGTCTGTTCTGATACGTCTTTTCTCACTTCCTCCTTTATCGATCCTTCAAGTTTTTTTGAATCAGAAAGTTTCTCCGCTTCATTTAAACGCTCTTCCATGAGGTTAGTTTCAAAGAGGGCTTCCGAAGTAAGGGAAGTTTTATGGAAAAACCGCGCTACTTTTTCGTTCACCTTTGTTTTAACGGGGTAGAGGATGTCGCCTGGGATGGATTGATTTGCGGCGAATGCAACTCCGCCTCCAAAGAGCACAAGAATAAGAACAGAGGCGAGCACAAATTCAAAGTGTTTCTTTGAAAAATGAAACCAAGCAAAATAAGGCGACGAGACCGGCGCCGGCACGAAAAGCGCGCTTTTCGAATCAATTTCTTTGAAAAGCGATGCTTTCAAAGAAGCTTTTTCAGAGGGGGAGAGTTTCACTTCCCGCATTCTCTCTATTATTTTTTGCATTTTTTGGTCCATATTTCAAATATTATTTACTTATTTCGCGCAAACGGCCAAGCGCTCGGTGAACTCTTACAGAAATGGTATTTTCTCTTTCATTCAGAACTTCAGCGATTTCTTTTGGAGAGAGGTCTTCCACGAAACGTAGAATGAGAATTTCTTGATCCTCGTTCTCGAGCTTGCCGAGCATTTTCATAAGCTGTTCTTTTTCAGCAAATGCGCTCGTATCGGCTTTCTTATCTTCGGGTTCGAATCCCTGCTCTAGGAGATTGTCGAGCGATGAAGTTTTTTTCTTTCGATACCAGTCAATCACGGTATTTCGGGCTAATCGGTAGAGAAATGGCCTGCCCAAGACGATAGTGTGATCTTGCATATATACCCACGCTTTTAGGCATATATCCTGGAGCATATCCTTGGCGAGCTCGCGATCTCCTGTTTTAAAGAAACAGTAGCGAAATAGCGCGTCGGCATAAGCCTCATAGAGATCCCCGAATTCTTTTCTCAATTTTTCTTTCTCCATAGCTTCTGGCGGATAAGAGGTCAATTTCTTACTGTTCTGTCCTTTTTACAGTATCGCATCTTGCGGATTTAAACAACAAATTGTTGAGAAATAACAAGAGGAAAAGCCACGTTTCTGTGGCTTTTCTCTCCTGTAATTTCCCTTAGTTTGTAGTTCGGAAAGTTGCAGGTAATGTGATATTTTCGTTACCAAAGGCATCTCGTACGTAGACAACGAAGTAGTAGGTTGTATTTGAATCGAGTCCGCTCAAGTTTGCACTGTGGGATGCCCTCAAATCATTGTTTACCAAAAGACTTGAGCCTCCAACACTCACTCCTCTTGTCGCACTCGCTTCTACCATGGCGATAGGATGAGTGTCGTAGTAAAGTATCGCGGAAGTATTATTTCTCGTATTCCAACTTATGCTTGTTGTGGTTCGTCCCACGTCTACACTTAATGGTCCGATGACTGGAGCTTCGCTTCCCACATTGCCATTCATCTGTACATTAAGAACTGCTAATGTGAGAGGTCCGACACGGCCGACTCCTGGAATACCATTTCGAATCTGGAAATTAGTAACTGCAGCTTTTGTAAGCGGTCCGAAGTAGCCTGTAACGAGGCCTTGCGGATAGACGCCTGGAAGTCCTGCTAGGAAGGCTTGAAGCGCTGAAACATCCGCTCCCGACATTCCGAGCTGTAGTTGGCGATTCAGTGTTGCAGCACTCGCGCCTCCCGGCGAAACCAAAAGAAGTGCCGCTACTACAGCCGTTCCCATAAAGAGACCGGATGCAATTTTTGAGAAACGTTTATTGTTAGCCATACTATTATATTAATTAAGTTGATAAGAAAGGCTCGACCTTTCCATTACTATTCTCTATAAAGAAGTCGTTTCAAACGAGAGCCCATTACAAGCGTTTTTTCAGAAATGTGCTCTTTTCAAACGGCTGAAATTTTTGAAAAATCACGCCCGTAAAAAATAAAATCATCTCGTAGGAGATGATTTTATTTTTTCATTTTACTTCCGAATGTGTGAGAAAGTTAGGAGACAGTTACTCTGTCGCCAACAAGGCCGTCAGCTGGATTTACAAGAAGCATAACTCCGCTATGTTCATCGATGTTCGGTGCCATCTGTATTGCTGTCCAAGGATCTGCTGCAGTAACAGTGCTAACTTCGCCGGCCTGGTTCACATACGCATATGTTGCTGCGGACGCGAAAACTGGAAAGGCTACAGCAAGCACGGTCATCGCAGTCGCTCCAGCCTTGAGAAGATTTATTTTTTTCATGATATTTACTTGCGATTATTTGTTAATGGATCTAATAGGTCGACCTCCTACGTATTATCTCTGCCATAGATGACGTCCGGCAGAGGCCGATATTACAGTGTTTTCTCTGCTTGCCTTATGTCCGACGTACTGCTTTTACAATTGCAATAAGCACGACTGCGCCGATAATGGCGACTATAAAGCTATACAAATTGAAGCCGCTTACTCCGCCTTGGCCCAAGAAACTCATGATCCATCCGCCAAGTACCGCACCGATAATGCCTACAACGATGTTAAGTACCGCGCCTTGCTCTGCGTTTGTTTTCATAATCATTGAAGCGATCCAACCAACTAATGCACCGAAGATAATCCAAAGAATGATTCCCATATATTTTTTAATTAAAGATTAGTAAATACTCACGCGACCTTTTTCTTATTATGCTTTTTCCTCTCTCTCAAGTTTGTCAGCTGCTTCGGGAGTTGATACGGTTTTCCCGATGAGAAAGAGTTTGATGATGCCCCAAGCGATAACCCAATATACGAACATGGCGAGAAGCGTAGTCCACTCAAAAATACTTCCCTCGACGTACGTAATACGGAATACATTAAGAAATGGAGCTGCAAAAATGTACGTCAGGCCATAAATGAAACTACTGAATCCCGCGTTTGGGTTTGCTCCGAGGAGTTTTAAAACAAATCGGAATAATAATATTACTTCAATGAAACCCAGAATGTACCAGACTACTTGAGTGCCTCGGTATAATGGTTTAGTTGTCGGAGAATTATATGAATCCATGATTTTGAGAATTAGGTTAATAACACTTATCGACCGTCCTTACGCCTTCTTTTTCAATTCAACGATATCTCTTTCCAATCTTCCCATGTTGAGTTCCAATCTTGTTGCCTTTCCGGTAACCCCGGCTTCAAAATCATTTATATGATCCGAAAGTCTTTTGGCAACAAGCATCATTTCAGACACATCTTCCATTGCGAGAAGAATAATAGGAGGGAAGAGTTTTGATTGTGCTCCTTCTCGGTAAATACGTCGGGCGTTCAAAATCATCACTTTATGCCCGACAAGAGGAAAATCGTGGCTTACTTCAAAGCCTTTGAAAAAGCTGTTTCGGGGTAGGATTTCCTCAAGAAGTTTCCGCAAGGCAGGAATGTTCCACTGGCCATTTCCAAGCTCATACACAAGCTTTTTTTCGGTGTCCCGTGCTTCGACCTGGAACGTTCTGTAGAAAGATTCATTCGCAGCCATGACGCAGAGATTTTTATCGAGAATCAAAAACGGCTCGTGCATAATGTCCACAACCGTCTTTATATATGTCCAACTCTCTTCCCACATTTGATCCAGAGGATCAGCACTTACAACTCTTACGCTTCGCCCCCTCTTCCCCTTCTTTTTTTTAGTTTTTTTCATATTCTCTGAGCCGTTCGGGAAAGTGAACCATTACAACAAAAAAGCCCCTATGAAAAAGGGGAAAAGTGCCTATAGAAAGCCACAAATCAGGCTTTTTTGATCAAAGGGAGAGTAACGGTAAAAGTGCTGCCTTTACTCAGGGTGCTTGAGGCGTGGATAGTGCCTCTGTGAATTTCGGTGATCCATTTTGCAATGGCGAGACCAAGCCCTGTTCTTTTTCCTTCAGGATCACGCACTTTCCCCGCGCGGTAAAATCGCTCAAAGATACGGCCCAGATCTTCTTTCGATATGCCTATTCCGCTATCCCGAACCGTTATGACGACCTTATTTTGCTCTTTTCTCGCGTCGACTCTCACGAATCCTTTTTTCTTATTGTAAGTAATAGCATTTTTGATGAGATTTAAAAAAAGTTTTTGCAAGTATATCTTGTCGCCCCTCACGAAGAGCGGAGGTATCGGGGTGAATTGTAAAGAGACGTCTTCTTGGTGAGCAAGCACTTTGGCGCGCTTCACAGTATCTCTTAAGAGTTTTGAAAGATCCACCTCGTGAGCAAGAATCATTCTTTCGACCCCCACTTGAGGAGATGTCAGCATGGTGAGGTCTCCCAAAAGATGCGAGAGGTGTTCGACTTCGTGGTTGATGGCTTGAAGGGCACTCTTGGGAGATTTCAGTTTCCCGCTTTTTCCTGTGCGAAGCGCGAGATCAGCATTTCCCCGGATAATAGCGAGCGGAGTGCGGACCTCATGAATGGTGTCAGCAACAAATTCTGTTTTGAGCTTTTCTTCCTCAAGTTTTACCTTGATAGCCAGGGTTTCTTTCTGGCTACGCAAGAGTTCTTCCTTTTCCTTATGCTTCGTGATGTCAATAATGACACCTTGAGCTGCTGGCTTGCCTTGATAGGTAAAAGGTGTCGAAGCTATCTCAACACTTTTTACTTCACCGGTAAGAGTAACAATTTTATATTCAATGAAGGGGAGATTTCTTTTTTCTTCGAAGGTAGCTTTCATTCTCTGTCGAAGTTGCTCGTAATAGTCAGGATGAAAAAAATTAATAACCGGCTTGCCGATAAGATCCTCAGGTTTTTTACCTCCGTACAGAGCTATGGCCGCGCTATTAAGAAAGCGAAATACCCCGTCGCTATGAACGAAGAGCGCGTCAGGGGAAAGTTCAACAATTTTTTTATATTGCTCCTCATTTTCTTCGATGATTTTGTTTGCGTCAGTGAGAACTGAAATATTGACCCACGAACCGAGAATTTCTGCGGGTTTATTTTTTTTATCCCGAAGGAGAACAGCGTGATCCCTGAACCAATGATATTTTCCATCTTTATGAAGCCAGCGATATGCAACATCCATTGAAGAAATCTGTCCCGAGCGGAGCTCGTTCAGTTTTTTGATAACCCGTTCTTTATCTTCCGAATATAAACGTTTTGCCCAAAAAACAGGATCCTTCGTGAAATTTTCGTACTTAAAACCTGTACTTTTTACTATATCTGAACTCATCGAAACGATACTCCATTTATGGTTCTTAATGTCCGGGATGCACTTATAGAGAACCACAGGTATTTGCAGTTTAAATACGGGAGAATCATTTACCAACGTTTTTATTGTTTTTTTATTGTTTTTTTCGCGAGCCATATTCCCCGATTAGCATTAAAATTTTAGTCTCGATCTGTGAATTTTCAAATTGAACTTATCTATAAATGGTGCCAGAAAAAATGAAGAGGGCATAGCTTCATTATTCTTTCCCGTCTTGGTCTGACGGTTTTGAAAAACGAGACCTGCCCCCTTTTTAACTAGACATCCGCCGAAAGGACGATAAAACTATAGACATGTCCCAAAGGCGGACCCCCGTAATACTCGCACTTCTCCTTGGCAACCTCGGCTCTTATTTTGCCGTTACCCTTGCTAGCCCAGGCGACCATGTCGTCCGCACTATAGGGGGTCGAGTGCTTCCATGTGGTACCTACGTTATCCTCCGGGAGTGGGTGAACGAGGCACACTCGGCGATCACATTGCGGGACAAAACCTTTAGGAGTACATAGAAATGCTCCCAAAAGCCCCATGACCTTTTCTGCCTCTTCGATTGATAGGAGCTGAACCCATTGTCCGGCATAAAATAATCCGGAATTGAGGCACTCCAGTCCATCGGGAGACCAACGGTCTTGGAATTCGCCCTCCCTTACATCAAATGCGTTTGTGTGTGCGGGAACCCCGTGTTCCCTCATGGCACGTCTCGCATTCTCGCACGCAACGCTGCTGACGTCCCTGAAAATGATTTCAAAGCCCATTTTTATGGCTTTGAGAGCCAGCTCTACCTCACGAAACTTGCCGACAGCAGTCCACTGCATGTAACGACAATCCCGGAAGCTTCGCGTCCTATGGAATTTCTCTAAAAGAGGCAGCATGTTTCTGACACAGAAGTCACCGATTTTCCAGCTTTCTGCCTGGTGGACTTCTTTAGTCAAGAGACCCTGATCCACGATCGCCTGAGGGGCGAGCGCAAACTCCTCTTCTAGCCACTTGTCCCAGTTCTGCGCAAGTTCTTGCACTTGTCTTTGCTGGGCCGAAAGAACTTGTTCGAACTCCATTCGGTATGGGTCTGTTCTCTGGTCCATTTTTAGTCTCCTTTGGGTTTGTACAGCTGTCCTTAAGATACCACGAAATATCAAAAGTACAAGGGAGACGGGAATGTTACCCCTTATCCTTTCAATGTGAAGCCAACGCCTCGAATTGTTTGAATAAAAGGGATTTTTCGTTTTGAATCGATTTTTGCACGCAGATAGTTCATATGGACGTTCAATTCATTGTTCTTTTCTTGAAATTCAGGCCCCCAGGCGTCATCCAAAAGCTGCCGTCTCGTCAACGCCTCTCCTTGATGTGAAAGGAGCGCAAAAAGCAGGCGGTATTCTTTGAGGGTAAGAGGTATGACTTTGCCTGCGCGGGTAACTTCATGTTTCTTGCTGTCGAGAATGATGTCAGAAACTTTGAGTATTGTTGATTCGGTTGTTTTTCGTCGGCGGAGTATCGCTCGGATTCTCGCAAAAAGTTCGTTCATGCCGAATGGCTTCACGAGATAGTCGTCTGCGCCCAAGTCGAGTCCCGCAACCCGGTCTTCAACCATGCTTCGTGCAGTGAGCATCATGATGGGAGTATGTACCGAATGGAAGCGAAGCTCGTAGCAAATTTCCATGCCGTCCATCCGGGGGAGCATGATGTCGAGAATGATGAGTTCGTATTTTCCGTTGAGCGCTTTTTCGTAGCCGGTCTTTCCATCGAGTGCGGTGTCGACAGCGTAGCGCTCTCCTTTGAGTGCCTTTTTTAATAGATCCGATAATTTTTTATCATCTTCAACGATTAAAATGGTCATAAAGGCATAATAACACGCTTTACTTTTTTTGTTAAGTTTGGATTAAGAAATAAGGGGAGTAAAAATTTCCTGTCTTTTCAAGGGGAAAAGAGGGAAGCGGGGTTGACGCCTCTCCCGATGTAATTTCTATTGTTAAATTAAGGTTAAATATGCTTGACTTCATCTGCCATACCAACTAACATTAACTTTATGTTAAATAACACCCTAACCGTTATGACGATCGAGCAAAAAATTACTCAAGCGTACAATAACTATCAGAAGGGTCTGAGCAGGTACTCTTTTTCAAAGATTAGTAATCGTGCAACCGGAGAAGACTTGGTTCAGGATACATTTATGAAAACCTGGACGTATCTTGTGAAAGGAGGACGAGTTGATTCAATGAAAGCATTTCTTTATCACGTGCTCAATAACTTGATCGTCGATCAGTATCGAAAGAAAAAAACTTCTTCACTCGATGTCCTTCTCGAAAAAGGATATGAACCAAAGGCGCCGGATGGTGACCGTCTCATCAACACTCTTGATGGAAAATCAGCGTCGCTACTTATAGAAAAGCTTCCAGAGACGTATCAAAAGGTGATGCGAATGCGATATATTCAGGACCTATCGCTTGCGGAAATGGCATCAGAGACAGGCCAGTCAAAAAATGCTATAGCAGTACAGCTTCACCGAGGGCTTGAGAAGCTGAAACTCCTCTATAATCGAAGCTAGATTCTACTCGGAAAGCGCTTTTAAAATCTCCTCGCGCCCTTCTTTTGTTTTTGCAGAACAGGGAATTATCTCAATTCCAGGCATTAGGTTCGAAATAGCTTTTAGTTTCTTACTTCGCTCTTTTTGGTTTAAGAGATCAATTTTATTGGCGACTACGACAAGATCGCGATTGTGTTCACGTAGAAGCCGGAGCATTTCCATGTCCATATCGCTTGGACCGGCTTTGGCATCCAGGACAAGCACTATTTTTCTTTCGAATACTTCGACATCAAAAAGATACCACTGGATCATTCTTCCCAGTTGGTTTCGCATTTCGACGGACTTTTTTGCATAGCCGTAGCCGGGCAAGTCTACAAAGTAAAATTCTTTATTAACGAGGAAAAAATTGATCTCGAGCGTTTTACCGGGCGTTTTTCCGGATTTTACGAGATTTTTCCGATTCAGGACAAAATTCATAAGGCTCGACTTTCCCACGTTCGAACGGCCTATGAAGGGGATTTGAAGCCGGAGTTCCCCGAGGATCTTATCAGTCCCCCGAATGCCTTTTTTAAACTCTGCACTCGTAATTTTCATTTTTGTATAGTACACCCAGGCACTCACTTTGTAAAAAGTGAGTGCCTGGGTAACCGAAAGCGTGTTTTTTGTCATTTTCTGTCATTGTTGTTATTAAAATGAATATATGCATTTTCTTGTATTTTTCTCCTTCGGATGTAGTATTCATACTAGTAAAGAAGTGGGAATTCATCCCAAAGCTGATACAGCTCATGTATCTTTGAAAACTGAAAGCGAGGTTCCCATGCAGGGCGTCGAAGTTGCCCATCTCAATGCCGCGATCAAGGCAGGGCTCAAGGCCACATACGATTTTTGGAATTCCACTGTCGAAGAAGCACTTCGTCCCGTTTCGAAATACGGGAAGAAAGATACTCTCGGCATGGATGCTGGTCCGGAAATCACGATTTGCGAAGCTTTGGCTCAGTATGATTCTGGCGGAGTGGTGGTGACAGAAGAAATTGGTTCGCGCGAGGAAAAACATCGCGAAGACCTGTTTCGTGTCGGTAACCCGAACACATTTCGAACTGTTTGGGTGAGCGATCCGACCGATCGTTCGAATCAGCTCAAGCTATTCTTGAACGGAGGTCCCAAAGACAGAAGGATCGGAGATATTTTGAACGAGGCAGATAGTATAAAGCGCTGGGAAAATGACTTCGGTTCGCCCGCTGTCATTACTGGAGCATGTTCTGCCATCAGTTGCATCCGCCGTGGCGTCCCCATTTTCAGCGTCATTGTTAATTACATCACTCGCCATCTCGTGGTGTCTTGCGCCGCTGGGAACCGGATACTCGTACTTCCTCCGGAACGTCCGGAGCTTGTTGACCTGCAGTATGTACGGGAAAGAGGCGAGCTTCTCGATTTTCCTGGTATCGACGGCGATACCGAAAGCATGAGGAGATTCGTCACTTTCCTCGGAGATGTTGGCAAGGTCGGCTACAAGGAGAATTTCGATGACAGCGGACTTATGGGCGCGGAGGAGATGAAGAAGCATTTGCACTACGCCTTACCGGGCGGACCTGCTCGTGTTCTCTATCTTTCTTCGCTCCAGCCCAAAGACAAGCGCATCGGCTTTATACTCGCGAACGGAGAGAAAATCGGTGAATGGGCTCACTGGCTCTCATTTCTCCAGTTCGCGAAAAGCCAGACCGATGAAAGCCAGCCGGCACTTCGGCTTTACGAAGTTTATCAGGATCGGCCGTGGACGAAGGAGGGGATTCTGATGTCCACTCCCCCGAACTACAGCATCTTCAGGGAACACGATTCTGAAATGCATATGGACATCGGCCAGCTTCTTACTATGTCGAACCCGAGCCAGTTCCGCTCGACGCTCATTATGTCGCCCTACGATAATCGCTGGGCGGTTCGGTCCGGAAGCCAGTCAGGATACCGAGGCATCAGGTTCTAGCTTCGTTCTCAAAAAGAGACAGATTGCCAAGTCGAAAGATTTGGCAATTTTTATTGCAACCTTTTAACTATATTTTTCGGATATGCTAGAATGGCGAAGTGAACAAATTTCTTTCTAAATTAGGGCAAAAAATAAAGCGAAATTGGGTTTTGCTCGCTATTCTTTTGATTTTACTTGGCGGAATCGGTTATGGCGGATTTCGTTTTTCCAAACTCAATGATCAGAAAATCGCCCTTGAGGAGAAAGTAAAAGGACTTGAAGTTGAACTCAAAGATACGCAGGAAACTCTCTCGCAAATTAAAGGTGAAAAAGAGGATTTGTCGACCACGCTAAGCGGAGTAAAAAAAGAAAATAAAGCCTATTCGGAAAAGGTGGAAGATCTCTCCGGCACGGTAGATAAATTGAGTGGGACAGTTGAAGTACTTCATAAAGTTATCGAGACTGACCCCCAGCTCCTTATTAAATATTCAAAAGTATATTTTCTGAATGATAACTATATACCAACTGGGCTCGCGACTATTACGTCGAAATATATTTTTAATAAAGAGTATCCGCTTCAGATTCACGATAAAGTTCAGCCTTTTTTGGAGGATATGCTGAAAGACGCGAATGCGGATAAAATGCCGCTTTTAGTTGCGTCCGGGTATCGTTCATTTCAAGTGCAATCACAGATAAAATCGAGATATGCGGTTATCTATGGAGCGGGGACTGCGAATTCATTTTCTGCTGATCAGGGATATTCAGAACATCAGCTCGGCACTACGGTGGACCTCACCATTCCGAGCATAGGAGGCGGACTTACTGGATTCGAAACGACGCAATCGTATCAGTGGCTTCTCAAAAATGCTTATAAATACGGCTTTATCCTCTCCTATCCGCCAAATAATAAATATTACATATACGAACCATGGCATTGGAGATTTGTCGGATTAGATCTAGCACTTCGTCTTCATGACGAAGGAAAACATTTCTATGATCTAGACCAGCGAGATATCAACCACTATCTCCTCTATATTTTCAATACGAAGTTGACTCCTGATGCAGGCACAACTGTGCAGTAGGAAATACATTTCACGTTAAAGTGAAAGGGGGAACAGTAACTAACGGTCCCACCTGAACCCATTTCCAAAATGCCCGTACTCGGCGGTTTTGCGGAATTGAGGTTTACGAAGCTGTAAATATTTTATAATTGCTGATGGGCGCAGATCATATCCTTTCACTTCTTCTTGTCTGCCGTCAATATCCACTACGGCCATAAGCGGTTCTGCAACGCCGATAGCGTAGGCAATATGGACGAAGACTTCTTTCGCATGGTGCTTCTTTAAATAATCAACAGCAATTTTACGAGCCATATAAGCGGCGCTTCGGTCTACTTTCGTTGAATCTTTTCCTGAAAATGCTCCGCCTCCAACAGGAATATTCGGGCCGTAATTATCTACTGCCAATTTTCTTCCAGTGAGTCCCGTGTCGGCGTGGAATCCTCCGATAGTCCACTTGCCATTTGGATTTTGAAGCCAAATGCTTTTGATATTCTTTACGTGCTTTGGCAAATATTTCTTGAAGCTCATTACTGTCTGCTCGAGCTTTACGTCCTTCATATTTCCACTCGTACAAAGCGAGGTGAGAATCTTTTCAATTTTCCCGTCTTTGACTGTAACCTGTGCTTTGCCGTCATGCGCTCCCATAGCTTTGCAGAGTTTTCGTGAAAGTACTACTTCTAGCGGAAGCATTTCAGGAGTTTCACTTGTTGCATAGCCAACCATGATTCCCTGGTCTCCCGCACCGTCATTATCCACGCCGTGGCTTATTTCTGGGCTTTGCTCAACGACATTCACCACTACGCCGATGTCTTCGTTATAACCGCAATCTTTGTAGACATTTTTAGCAATTTCGCGGATATTTACATATGCTTTGGTCGTTAATTCTCCGCACACGGTAATAACGCCGTGTCCTCCAAGCGTTTCAATCGCGACACGAGATTTTGGGTCTTGTGTAAGGCAAGCGTCGAGAATTGCATCTGATATCTGATCGCACACTTTGTCTGGGTGAGCCTTTGTCACTGATTCGGCAGTTTTCAACATGGTAATTTAAAAATTAATTTTTAATAAAAAATCTCCCACTAAGGAGAGTAAATTAGCCAGCTGGCGTATCTTCCCCCCGAAGGGTCGGAGGGAGCACTAACTCGATTACTCGAAAGTTGCTGGATGGATCATAAAGCCGATTCTTTCCCCATCACTCTTGATAATTTCTTATGTAATTGTATTTCTAGTGTAGCGTCTTTTTTAAAAGTAGGCAAGTTATTTTGTGTTGCGGTCCGAGTGTGATAAAATCATGTCATGAGAACAAATATCAAGTATACGCGTGTCGCAAATACGCCCGATATCGAAAGACATATCGCGAGCTGTATGCAGACCATTGAAAAATTGATTGATGAAAAAGATGACAGTGCTCTTGCTCAAGTCGAGTTAGCCAAGACTTCCGCCCAAAAAACAGGTGATATCTATAGAGCGGAGATAAATATGCACATTGCGGGAGCCGATTTCTTCGCTTTTTCGGAAAAGTCAGATTTCATGAGCGCTCTTGATACTGTCCGGGACGAAATCCTCCGAAAAATGAAGACTCGCAAAGACAAGCGGGTGAGTTTTATGAGGAGAGGAGGCAGAAAAATCAAAGATTATTTGAAGGGGATTACAAGCATAATTAGAAAAAGACAATAAAAAATGAGCGAAAAATTTAGTCCAATTGGGATAGCGGTTTTTCTTGTGTTATTTGTTGGAATAGGTTTTCTTTTGTATCGAGGAATTAGTAAGAATACTAATCGGACACCAAGTGTAACAGCGACGGGAACTCCGTCGGTAAGCGAATCCGCCTCTCCTATCACTTCTAAAAAAACATCAAACACTATGGTAACTCTTAAAACAAGCATGGGTGATATTGTTCTTGAACTTTTCGCGGACAAGGCGCCAAAAACAGTAGATAATTTTATTTCTCTCGCGAGGAAAGGATTTTATGATGGGACAAAATTTCATCGAGTCATCAGAGATTTTATGATCCAAGGAGGTGATCCTCTTTCAAAGGGTGATGATACATCTCGTTACGGCACTGGCGGTCCGGGGTATACATTTCCTGATGAGATAAATGCAGAATCTCTCGGTCTTTCCGCTGACGCGATCGCACAACTTGTGGCCGTGGGGTATAAATTCCAAACTGGCATCACTTCAGCGCATCTCACGCAAGGTATTATTGCCATGGCTAATTCTGGCCCGAGTACCAATGGGAGTCAGTTCTTTATCGTAACCGCGAAAGCAACACCCTGGCTTGATGGACACCATACTCCGTTTGGAAAAGTTGTTTCCGGATTGGATATTGTGCTAGCAATAAGCAAAGTAAAAACCGGCCCGAATGATTTGCCGGTAACTCCTGTGGTCGTGAATCAGGTTGTGGTGGGGGCGAAGTAAGATAAGATTTATTCTTTTCTCAAAACAGCCCCACTGGTTCTTTGATTGCGGAATAGTCGGTTTTCTTCACGGAAAATGTGAAAACTCGCCCGCCTGTGGGGCGAGGCTCAGACAGTTCAATTTTCCTAAAAACCTCCTTTCCGCTGCACAAAGCCCAGTGAGTTTTGAAAAAGAACAAATCTTATCTTTTACTTGTTTTGAAATCCTGCTAGAAAATCTTTGTAGCTCATTTCTTTTTTTCCTTCTGGAATGACTCGCGTAATTTCTAATACGTCATTTTTTAGTGAAGCTTCTTTTATAACGACACGTATTCTTTTAGCGTTTTTTTCAGTGAAAAAATAGGTTCCCGGCCAGCCGTAATATGCTCTGAATTTTCGATAATTTTGTATGGGATCGCTCGCAAGGTCTAGAAGCCCATCTTCTTTTTTTATCTTTTTGCAGAGCATTGCTTTTGCATCATTTTGCTTTTCATAGGAAACGGTACCGTCGGCGATCTTTCCCACCGCCTTCACCAAAAGTTTTTTTGCAATCTCGTTTAAACGATTTCGAAGTTCTGGTGCCGTTTCTTTCTCACCAATCTGCACCTCTTCTTTTTCAATTACGTCTCCCGCATCCAGCGCAAAAACCATCTTCTGTATCACGACTCCTGTCACATCGTCACCATTTAGAATTGCCGATTCTACTGGGGTTGCTCCGCGATATTTTGGGAGAAGCGAATAGTGGACATTCACCATTCCCAAACGAGGCAGTTCCAAAAGTGTCTTAGGTAAGATTTTTCCATATGCAACTACAATACCGAGGTCAATGTCATATTTTTTAAATTCCTCGAGAAATTGCGTATCAATTTTTTCTGGCTGAAGAGTGGGGATATTTTTTTGTTCCGCCCAAATTTTAGGGGCAGGTTTTTGAACAAGCATTTTTCTTCCTTGCGGTTCATCTTTTCCCGTGACAATAACTTTTGGGAGAAGGCCTGCACTTTCAAGCTCTTCGAGAATGGGAATAACAAGCTCCGGCGTGCCGAAAAATGCAATATTGAGTTTAGGCATTGGAAGTCTCTTTTTTAAGCCGAGAGGGAATTTTTTCGGGAGGAAGTTCGTGGAGATCCTCCGCATTGTCTATAAAAAGGACTCCGTCTAGATGGTCCGTTTCATGCTGGAAGATTTGAGCAATCAAGCCACTTCCTCCTCGTTCAAATTTTTCACCTTTCTCGTCGTATGCTGAAACAGTTGCCTTTGTCGAGCGAACTTTTTTGCCGTACAGCCATCGGACAGAAAGACAGCCTTCCTCTAATAATTTTTGTTCTTTTGAAAGTTTGGTGACCTTTGGATTGATATACACCAGATTTATTTTTCCTTTTTTACCTTTCTCTTCCGGGTACAGAATGTCATATATTTTTTCCGTGATGATGAAAATACGAAGGGATACTCCGATCTGGGGTGCTGCAAGAGCCACGCCGTCATCCTGGGACGCGAGCGCTTCTTTCATATCTTTGATGACCTTTTTTATTTTGAGGCTCTTAATGTCCTTGAGAGGCACTTCTTTCGCCTTTTCTCGTAGTACCGGAGCATCCCGCTGAACTATCTCTTTCATTGCTTCATTTAAACACGAAATAAGGCATTTTTCCAGTTTCTAGAGAATGCTTTCCGGATTGATTTTCACAGAAAAATAGGCGGGAAGCAGGGACAATTTCTTCGCTAAATCTTCTTTGGACCATTCGCTTTCGGGAATTTTAAGGATTCCTTTCAAGGTGTAGGTGCCTCTCGCTTCCGGAATGAAAGCAGGGAATATCTCAAGTTCGTGTCCTTTTAAATATATTTCTTTTATCTTTTTCATTTCCGCCTCCACTTCTCCTCTTCCTCCAGAAAGCGAAATTTCGATGAGCACCGAAAAAGGCGGATAATTGAATTGTTCTCGTCCTGTGATTTCCGACTGGTAAAAATCAAGGATGTTTCCTTCCTGTGCGAGGGAGAGGATCTTTTCATCCGGATTTCTTGTTTGTATGATGCATTGTCCATCGGTAAGCGAGCGCATTTTTGAGACGAGATGCATGATTTTTTCATTGATACGGAAATTTGGCAGAGCGAAGAGGGAATCGAGCGAAAGAATTGCCACTCCGTCGAGCTTGTCTTCCAGGGCGGAAAAAACGGCTTCTGTTCCAAGAAGCACTCCCCATTCTGAATGAAGAAAGCGAGAAAGTATTTTTTTTACTTGCACTGATGTTTTTGCTTTCTCTTTGTCTATCACAAAGATGGATTCTCTAGGAATTTTTTCGGCGAGCTCTTCCTCTATCCGGTCAATGCCAATTCCTGACGGGTCAAGCCTCCAGCTTCCGCAGGTGAGGCAAAGTTCATCTGCTGGGCGGGTTTTCTTGCATCTGTGGCACAGAAAGAAGTTTGTTTTTTCATCTTTGCCTTTATAAAAAGCGATTGGAGCATGGCACGTAAGGCACAAAGCGAAATTTCTGCAATCCCGGCAGATGATCGAGGACGCGTATCCCTTTTTTGTCGCATAAAGAAAAATATGTTTTTTGTAGGTCTTGGCATTTTCTATCATCGCAAAGACGGCATCTCCCACAGTGTGAAATTTTTTATCTCCTTTCGATTCTTCCAATTTCATATTCACGAGGAGGGTCCGCTCGTCTTTTCCAGATTTCCATTGGATTGGCTGGATCGCCGTGTATTCGCCTTTTTCCTTTTTCCACAATGTTTCGATTCGAAGAAGAGTGTCTCCGAGTACGAGCCGGGCTCCGAGTATTTTCGCGTACATTTCTGCGAAAACGCGGATATCGAGATAAGGCCTACGCTGTGTTTTGAAAGTTCCCGAAGATTCCTCATCTATGATGATGGTGCCGATGTCGAAGCGCCGAAGTGAAAGACAGGCTCCTGTTCCGACGACGAGTATGGGGTGCGGCGTTTCAGCTGCTTCCTTCCAAACTCTTAAAAATTCTTTTTTTGAGAGGCTTCCGGAGACGAAAAAAGAATGCATCTCTATTCCCCTTGAAAGATTTTTGAAATAGGTTTTCGCTTCCTCGATGGTGGGAAGACAGCAATACACCGAGCGGGATTTCGCGAATTCTTCTCGTATAATGCTTCGATACTGAAGAAGTCTTTCTTCTCTTCCTGTTTGAATAACGGAAGGCCGGATGTCTCCCGCGGTTTTATCTCCAGCATGTTTTTCTTCAATTTTCTCGATTTCTCCTATGCTGTCGAGGAGTACTTTAGGAATAAGTGCCGACAGCACGCTCCCCGTCGTAGTTGCGTAATACTGTGCGCACATTTTCGCGCTTTGAAGATATTTTTCGCTGAAAAAAGAAGGAGAGAGTACGCGCTCCACTTTTCGCATTCCAAAAGGCAGAGATTTTATCTCCGATTTCATGATTCCGATATTTTGAGCTTCTACCACCAGTCCGGGTATTTTTCTCGCGCGGACAGAAATTTCCACAAGAGCGCCCTCTTTCACCGGAAGGGCGGTAAAGTACGACAGGACTTCTTTTGAAATGCCTCTGCCGATAGGAATGACTTGAATGATTTTCATCCCGTAGTGAAAAATGGCATCGCTCCTCCGGAGCGTGGTACCGCCATTTTAATATTATCTTTGATAATTATAAATATCATATATGATATTTATCACACTTTACTCCTATGCCATTTTCTACTACGGGATTCATCGCCTTGGATGTATCATCCCAGAGAAAGCTTTCCTTTTCAACCCGTTAAAAGCTCTGAAGAATGCTGATGTTAGCGCCAATCTTATTGAGCCGGTTTGCGAGATCTTCATAACCGCGATTGATGCTATATACATTTCGGAGTATTGATATGCCTTCGGCCGCGAGCATTCCAATGAGAAGAATTGCCGCTGGACGAAGGGCTGGAGGGCAGATAACCTCTGCTGCTTTTAGTTTTGTAGGGCCGTTGATATAACAGCGATGAGGATCGGCGAGAATGGTGTCAGCTCCAAGCTTGTCGAGGTCTTTGTAATAAATTGCGCGTTTTTCATAGCTCCAATCGTGTATAAATGTCTGGCCTTCCGCTTGGGTCGCGATAACCGCGAAGAAGGGGAGATTGTCCATATTAATTCCCGGATACGGCTGGGCGTGAATTTTATCTTCGAGCGCTCGCAACTTGGATGGATATGTCTCAATGTCGGCAAGGTTTGTTCTCTCGTTCTCGGCCTTGTATCGGCGGAGAATTTTATAACGAAAGCCCATTTTTTCCAGTTTCAAAAGTTCAAGCTCAAGAAAATCGATCGGACATCGCATGACTTGGATCTTTGATTTCGTGACAATTGCAGCGGAGAGAAGAAACATTGATTCGATCGGATCTTCGCTCACTGCATAGATGATCGGCTTGTCTATAGATGCAACGCCGTGAACAACAAGTGTAGATGAGCCGATTCCGTCGATCTTTACTCCGAGCGCTTCGAGGAAGAAGCAAACGTCCTGGACTTGATAGTTGGCAGAAGCAAATTTTATTGTTGTCTTGCCGGGAATTAAGCTCGCTGCCATGATGGCATTTTCTGTCACGGTATCTCCGGCTTCGTATAAAACGATATTTCCCGGTTTTACTTTCTCAGTTTTGATCTCGTAATAGGTCGAGTGTGTGTCTATCTCCACTCCCATCTTTTCGAGAGCATAAAAATGAGGTTTGACGGTGCGAGAGCCAAGACGGCATCCGCCTGGTTGGGGGAGACGGAATTTCTTGAAGAAGTGAACAAGGGGGCCGATGAGCATGATAACGCTTCGGGTTTTCATCCCGGCTTCGGTGTCGAGTTTTTTGATATCAAATCTTGCGGGCGGTTTTATTTCAAGATCGTTGCCATCCCATTTAATTCCCACGCCGATTGATTGAAGCACTTCGATCATTCTGTACGCCTCTTCGATCTTTGGCATGTTGCGGAGAATTGTTTTATTTTTGTTGAGAAGGGATGCAGAAAGAAGTCCCATCGCTGAATTTTTTGACGATTTGGTTACTATGGAGCCTGAAAGCTTTCTTCCTCCTTCAATACGGAGATTCAAGGAGCCTGTAGAAAGATTAAGGATTTCTTTCTTGAGTGCTCGGCTTATTTTTGAAAGAGTTTCTGTAGAAAGATTTTGTTCGCCATTTTCAATGCGAGCAACAGCACTTTGTGTCGTACCAAGCATTTTCCCAAGCTCTGACTGGGTGATTCCCCGGTCATCACGGAGCCTCGCGATGAGATTTCCTATCTGAACGAGCTTTTGGTCGCCCTCTGGTTCTTTGGTTATGGCCATGATTATTCAACATACCATATACGCTATAATTTTACAATGTGTAAAACTTTGCCCAGGCACTCACTTTTAAAAAGAAGCCGCGAAAAGTAAAGGCGAGTGCGCGGGTAAATTTGTAAAATTTACTTGAAAAGCTTACTATAAGCCCCATGGGATTTTTCGCTCCAAAACTTGGGATTGATTTGGGTACTGCAAATACGCTTGTTTTCGTGCCTGGAAAAGGCGTTGTGTTGAACGAGCCCTCTGTTGTCGCCGTTTCAGAAGACAATCGCATTCTTGCTGTCGGTCTTGAAGCAAAGCATATGGTTGGAAGAACTCCTGACAGCATTACCGCATATCGTCCTATGAAAGACGGAGTTATCGCAGACTATAGAGTAACGGAGGCAATGCTCCGCTATTATATGAAGAAAGCGCTTGGCAAATGGAATGTTTTTAAGCCCGAGGTTATGGTCTCTGTTCCCGCTGGAGTTACTTCTACTGAACGCCGAGCTGTCATTGAAGCCGCAATAAAAGCCGGAGCGAAAAATGTCTACGTAGTGAAGGAGCCAATTCTCGCTGCGATCGGCGCCGGTATTCCCATTCACGAAGCTCGCGGGCATATGGTGGTTGATATTGGAGGAGGAACGACTGACGTTGCTGTTATCTCTTTGGGAGGAATTGTTTCTTCGATATCTGTGAAATGTGCTGGCAATAGAATTGATTCTGCAATTGCTGATTATATTAAAAAAACGTTCAATCTTTCGATTGGGGACAAGACTGCGGAGGATATTAAAATTCAGATTGGCTCGGCGGTACCTCTCGATGAAGAGCTTACCATGATGATAAAAGGGCGAGATTTTGTGACCGGCCTTCCGCGTTCCGCAGAAATGAAGACTAATGAGATCGTGAAAGCGATTTCTCGCGAGCTTCGCGACATGGTGAAAGCCATGAAGGATGTACTTCAAGAGACTCCACCGGAGCTCGCCGCGGATATTATAGACACTGGAATCATTCTCACGGGAGGCTCTTCGCTTCTTCGTAACATTGCCGAGCTTGTGTATCGTCGCACGGGTGTTAAAGCGCATGTGGCAGAAGACGCGCTCTATTGTGTGGCGAAGGGAACGGGGATTGCACTGGAGCATTTGGAAACTTACAAAAAGAGCATCTTAGCGAAAAAATAAGTAGATGTTAGAAATTAATCCTAAGAATCTTCACCACGCCTATTGCATTGTAGGTGAGCGGGAGGAAGTAACTTCCGAGCTTTTGGAATTTTTTGAGAGGCAATTGAAGGTAAAGACGATTGGAAATCCCGATTTCTGGCGCGGGGAGTTTGATTCGCTTTCAATCGACGATGCACGGCAGATTGCGGAAATTCAAAGCAAAAAAGCGTATGGTATCGGAAATAAGAAGATTTTTCTCATCCTTGCGAATAAAATTACCCGCGAGGCCCAAAACGCACTCCTGAAAGTTCTCGAAGAACCAACCCTTGACACACACTTTTTTCTCGTGATTTCGAGCACTGAAGGGCTTTTGTCAACTCTCAAATCTCGGCTTTTTATCATAAATACCAATGGTGAGAACAAGTGGGAGGCAGATGCGAAAGAATTCCTCTCTAGCGCAAAGCCAAAACGGCTTACTTCAGTGAAAAAGATGACGGATGAAATTTCAGATGAGAAAAAAACAAAAGCCGACGCGATTTCATTTTTGAACGCTGTTGAAGCAGTTTTAAAAGAAAAAGTTGGAACGCTAAAATCAAAAGAGGATGCGAAGGCGTTTGAAGAATTAATCAAATTTCGCTCATACCTCGGCGATCAAGCCCCATCGGTCAAAATGATTCTTGAACACTTGGCACTAATTCTGCCAGTGGTAAAATAAAACGCTAATGGAAATAAAAGATTCAATTTTCAAAGCGTACGATATTCGAGGCATCTATCCGACAGAGCTCAATGAGGAAATTGTATATGCGATTGGACAGGCTTTTGCGGAAATCGAAAAACCGAAAACAGTTGTTGTTGGAAGAGATGTCCGGATAAGCGGGCCATCTATGCAAAAAGCTCTCATCCAAGGGCTTCTAGATTCTGGAGTAGATGTTGTGGATATCGGACTTATTTCAACTGAAGAAATTTATTTTGCGACCGCATATTACAAATACGATGCGGGAATTTCTGTTACTGCTTCCCATAATCCTCGCGAGTACACGGGAATGAAAATGGTGCGGAAGGGAGCAGAACCTATTGCCGGAGAAGAAATTACCGTACAGCTAAAAGATAAGACAAAAGAACTTCTTGGGAAGAAAGCCTCGGCAAAAAAGAAAGGGAAGATAAGCACGAAAGATGTCCACGAAGATTTTAGGAAATTCGTTCTCGGGTTTATTGATGTAAAGAAAATAAAGCCGTTTAAAGTCGTCGCAAATCCGAACTTCGGTTTTCAAGGAGAGCTCGTGAAGCTTGTTTGTCGGGATTTGCCGATTACTTGGAGTTTTTTGAACGGCGAACCCGATGGCAATTTCCCGAAAGGCAGGCCTGACCCATTTCTCCTGGAGAACCGTACGGAATTCATTGAAAAAATAAAAAAAGAAAAACCGGATTTTGGAGTTACGTGGGACGCTGATGCTGATAGGGTATTTTTTGCTACAGGAAACGGAATCTTTCTCGAGGCTCATTATACAAATGTGTTTCTTATAGAGGAGATGTTGCGTAAAAACCCAAAAGCGACGATTGTGTATGAACCGCGCTGTATCTGGGCGCTTCTCGATATAATAAAAGAGTGTGGTGGTATTCCCGTAAGATGCCGGGTTGGTCACAGCTTTATAAAAAAAGCGATGCGAGCGTCAAACGCTGTTTTTTGTGGAGAATTGACCGGGCATACTTATTTTAAGGATTTCTTTTTTGCTGATTCAGGAATTATCCCTTTTCTTCTTATGATTGAATTTCTTTCCCAAGACGGAAAAAGTTTGGAAGAATGTATTATCCCGATCATTTCAAAATATCCGATCTCTGGAGAGATCAATCTGACCCTTAAAGATGCAAAAAATGCTCTTTCTTTCATACAAAAAAACTATGCGAACAAGGGAGAGGTGGAAGAATTCGATAATTTGATCGTTGAGAAAAAAGGAGAATGGCGGTTCAATATTCGAATGTCTAATACCGAACCACTGCTTAGAATCAATATCGAGGCTAAAAATAAGGTTATTGTGGAAGAAAGACGCTCTGAACTTCTCGCACTTCTCAAAGATCTTTAGTTTGTGATTGTGGATATCTTGCTGTTTCTCTTGAGTTTTCGTTTTCTTATGGTGGTATAATAAAGCCATAAAAGTCGAACTATTAAAAACCTAATTTTTACAAAAAATGAAAGGTTTACACAAAATTTCATTTATCTTGCTCATCATCGGAGGTTTGAATTGGCTTATTATCGGTCTCCTTGGGACTGATTATGTCATGCAAATTCTCGGTGGTTCGATTGCTAGAATTGTCTACATTCTCGTAGGTATTTCTGCAGTTCTAGAGATCGTGAATCACAAGAGTCTCTGCAAGAACTGTGATAAAGGAATGAGCCAGATGTAATCTGGTTTTTTCGTTCGAATAAGGAAAATCCCCCGGATTCAGCCGGGGTTTTCCTTAGTTGTGCATTTCGAAAATATCTCTTTTATGATAGAATGATTGACCTATGGCAGAGATCATTACAGATTTTCATATAAAACCGAGCGAAATACTCCTTCTTTTGGCTGGGGTATCGCTTCTTATAAGTCTTCCGTATCTTGCCGGGGGAAGCGAAACATTTTGGACATTGGCTAGAATTCTTTATGGAATGGGAGTAGTCCTTTTCTTTGTAGATCGATAAACATATGCTTCCAAGCGAACTTACAGCACTTGTCGTTTTCTTCGAGCAACTCGGTCTTGCTCTCTGCGGGGCTGCGTGTCTTTGGGGCATTTTCTTTTCTGTGAATGCCGAAACTACGAAAGAAGAAGGGAAGAAAAAGATTTTCAACGACATTAGTAATAAGCTTTTTATTCCGTTTGTTCTTGGATTTGTGATTTCGACTTTAGTCTGGCTTCTGCGAATTTTCAGCAGAAGCGGTTTTGCATCTCGGCACACCTTTAATCTTTTCTCAGACCTTTCGCATATGAGCCAATATGTAGAGCGGAGCGTGCCGGTCTTGTGGCTTATCTTTATTTTCTTCTCTCTTTCATTCATTATTTTCTCCTCTTTCTGGAAGAAAAAATTTCCGCATCTTGTGAGAACTTTTTATCTCATAAGCTTTATCCTCGTTTTTATTCTCATTAGTTTTCCAACGGGCGTTGCCAATTTCACGAACGACCATTTGTTTTTCATAAAACACGGTTTTCCCCTTATTTTCACAATCGGTACCGTTATGATCGTGGATTTTCTTTTCTTTTTCACAAGAAGTTCGCTTCGGGCAAAGCGCGCCGTTTTTCCTTATTTTACGACGCTGAATAAATTCATCTGGATTGGTCTCGGTATTCATTTTTTTACCGATTGGGTAAGTGGCGCGCAAATTGCACTCTCGCCGGTCTTCTATTTTGTACAGATTGTAACGGCCGTCATTATTATAAATGGAATGCTTTTCACGGGGCCACTTACGGAAGTTATCATCTCCGGCGTGTCAGAGCGAAGAGTGAAGCCTCTCGAAAAAAAGTGGGGAATTATTTCTGGAATTTCCGGCGTAATCTCCTTTTCTTCTTGGACCTCGCTCACTCTTGCCACTTTGCTTCCCAATATTCCTTTAAGTCTTTCCTATCTCCTCGCCATTTATGTTATTAAACTTGTTGTTATTTATGTTGCCTTTCTCTTTATCGAGTGGATGACGGATATTCCGCTTTCTTTTGTAAATACAAACTAAACTAGGGTAGAGGGTGAAGGGTATAGGGTTGAGTAAAAGAATTTTGTTTTTTTCATTTTGATTGCTATTATAAATATGTATTTCTTTACCCTTAACCCTGTACCCTAAACCCTAATTCTATGCCTTACGATTTCAAATCTTTTAAAAACAAGACCAATGACGTCTCCGCTTGGCTTCAAAAAGAATGCGCACAGATTCGGACTGGCCGGGCTACGCCTAACCTTCTCGACGGTATTTCCGTAGAAAGTTTCGGTTCGAGGGTTCCCCTGTCTCAAGTTGGTTCAATTGGGACAGAGGATCCAAAAACGCTTCGTGTCACTCCGTGGGATATGACGCAGGCAAAACACATTGAGAAAGCGATAACAGTAGCGAATCTCGGACTTTCTGTGGTGCTTGATGATAAAGGGGTGCGGGTGATCTTTCCAGAACTTTCTTCTGAACGAAGAGCATCTCTTGTGAAGTTAGCGAAAGAAAAGCTCGAAGAAGCAAAAAAGACAATACGAATGGAGCGCGATAAGGAGTGGAACCTCATCCAAAAGAAAGAAAAAGAAGGGGGAATGGGAGAAGATGAAAAATTCCGCCTCAAAAAAGAAATGGAAAAGATTGTCGATGAAGTTCACAAAAAGCTTGATGAAATAATCTCGAAGAAAGAAAAAGAAATTTTGTCCTAACACCTAATTGTCTTGAGCGTACTTATTTTTTTTATAATCCTCATTGTACTCGTCGTCGTGCATGAGCTCGGGCATTTTCTTGTCGCCAAGTGGTCGGGGATCGAAGTGAAGGAATTCGGGCTTGGTTTTCCTCCGCGTATTATTGGTAAAATGTGGCGGGGAACTTTGTATTCCTTAAATTGGATACCTTTCGGTGGTTTTGTAAAAATTTTCGGTGAAAATCCGGAAGAAGTGGCTGTTACGGAAGAAGAAAAAAAGAAAAATTTTTCCTACAAACCTCGGCCAATCCAAGCCCTTGTCCTTATCGCTGGTATTTCTTTCAACATTCTTTTTGCGTGGTTCCTTATCTCAATTGGTTTTATGACAGGATTTCCTTCGTCTGTTGGAGATACGGCGAACGGGGCCATTTCGAATCCGCAAATAGTGATAACCGAAGTTGTGAAAGATTTTCCCGCCGAGAAAGCGGGACTCCAGGTGGGAGATAAAATCGTGGCTCTTGAAGCGTCTTCGCAAAGAATTGATAACCTTACTCCTGAAGACGTACAGAATTTTATTGGAAGCCACGGGGGCGATTCCATAAAAGTGCAGTACGAGCGTGGCAATGAAACTGGTTTGCTTTCCGTAACTCCGAGAACCGATTCCGCTTTAAATAAAGGCGTCATAGGTATTTCTATGGATATGATTGGAACGCTCAAACTTCCTTTTTTCTCTGCTTTGTATGAAGGAGCAAAGCTTACGGGGTATGTCATAAAAGCCGTTGCAATTGGGCTTGCCAGATTTGTTTGGAGCGCGGTTACACTCAATGCGCACTTTTCGGAAGTGACGGGGCCTGTGGGAATCATTTCTCTTGTGGGGAGCGCCGAGAAATTGGGTTTTGTATATCTCCTCTCCTTTGCGGCTTTCATTTCGCTTAATCTTGCTGTCATAAATCTCATTCCATTTCCCGCGCTTGATGGCGGAAGACTTCTTTTTGTCCTTATTGAATCAATTAAACGCTCTCCGATAAAGCCAAAAGTTGCAAATATGATAAATAGTATCGGATTCGCAATTCTCATTGTGCTTATGGTCGTCGTTACGCTTCACGACATTGTGAAGATTCTCTAACGCTGATTGACTTTTATTCAAAAATAATGTAAAAAAATAAGCGGTGGCTCGATGTTTTCATCGCGCTTTTTGTTTTCGGCATACTTGGGAAAGAAGGGAGAAAAGGGCATGGCGACTGTTAAGGTGCCTCTGGCGGGGCCGAGGGAGCGCTTCCTTGAGGAGTGCAAGGTGGCGTGGAGGAAGAACGTCGAGGATATAGTTAATCTTCGGTTTGAGCATTTGAGGCGAAGGATCAAGATCATTGAGGCGTCGAGTGCTCTCTTACTTCAAACCTCTGAAGCACGCTCTCTCAATAGAGAGGCGAGGAGGATGCTTCTGGAGATCGCTCAAGACGCGTGTGATGAGCGCGCTGACGTTTTCGCTGAAGTCGCCCCACTCTTTGGTCGGCTTCATCGGGCTGTGTCGGATTTGGAAACCTATTCAGGACCATCTTCTTTTGAGGTCATGATGCAAGGTTTGCAGAGTATCGAACACATCTCCAGTCAAGCTGGCTTTAGAGCGGAGGTTCTGCTTCCTGCTCGTGTTTTTGTGGCACAGAAGAGAGAGCGGGACGGGACATTTGCCGCTGCGGACAAGTTGCGTACGGTAGTACTCCACACGTTCATTAATGACCTTGCCCGCAAGCTTAGTACAGCCGAGAAAACATACCGGCAAAATTTCGATTCTCGTGAGGTGCAAGATGCCGCCCTGCACGAGGTTGTTAGTGGCGAGCTTGCTACTTTCGTCAATATGATTTACCCCAAGATCATCGGCTCTTCATCCGTCGAAGATTTGATGAAGTCAGAATAGTTCATCTTGGGTATGCCAGCCTTTCCGTGGGGCCGGCATTTTCTTTTTGTTTCTATTTCGTATAGAATTATCTTCATGTTGCAGTCACAACTATTTACTAAAACTAGGAAGGAAGCTCCCAAAGATGAAGTAGCAAAAAATGCCACTCTTTTAATTCGTGCTGGCTATATTCATAAAGAAATGGCGGGAGTGTATTCTTATTTGCCGCTTGGACTTCGAGTACTCAATAAAATCGCGGGAATCATACGAAAAGAAATGAATGCTATCGGCGGACAAGAAATTTTTATGACGACCCTGCAGAACAAAGAACTCTGGGAGAAGACGGGACGTTGGAGTGATGAAAAGATAGATAATTGGTTTAAGACGAAACTGAAAAATGGCACAGAGGTGGGAATTGCCCTTACTCACGAAGAAATGCTGACCGCAATTATGGCGGAAGAAGTGCGCTCATATAACGATTTGCCGAAATATGTCTACCAGATTCAGACAAAATTCCGAAACGAAGCTCGGGCAAAAAGCGGGATTATGCGTTGTCGCGAGTTTATGATGAAAGATCTCTACTCTTTTTCACGAGACGAAAAAGAACACGAAGCATTTTATGAGGGATCGAAAGAAGCTTACAAAAAAGTTTTTGCCGGTGTCGGTTTGGGTGATGTGACTTATCTCACAATGGCTTCAGGCGGAATTTTTAGTAAATATTCTCACGAATTCCAAACGCTTACTTCTGCGGGAGAAGATTTAATTTATATCTGCGACAATTGTAAAGAGGCGGTGAATAAGGAAGTTATCGCGGATTTCAAAAATGCTTGCCCGAAATGCGGTAACACAAAACTTCGGGAAGAGAAGGCTGTTGAGGTTGGAAATATTTTCCCGCTCGGCACACGATTTTCTGATGCGCTCGGACTCCAGTTTTTGGACGAAAAAGGAGAAAAGAAAAGCGTGGTTATGGGAAGCTATGGAATCGGTCTCGGACGGCTCATGGGGGTAATCGTGGAAGTTTTTGCAGACGAAAAAGGAATTGTCTGGCCGAAAGAGGTTGCGCCATTCGATGCACATCTTATTTCGCTCGCTGGAGAGGACGCAAAAGTCAAAAAATCTGCTGATGAACTTTACAAAAAATTGACCGCGAAAGGTGTTGAAGTTTTGTATGATGACCGCGAGCTTCGTCCCGGCGAAAAATTTGCTGATTCTGATCTTATTGGAATTCCAGTGCGGATAGTTGTAAGCGCAAAAACTTTGGAAGCAGACGGGTATGAAATTAAAGATCGTGCAACTGGGCAAACCGAACTTGTGAAAGAAGATGTCCTCCTAAAAATCTTCAAATAAAAGGGCCTGTTTTAAGGCTTAAAACTATGGACTTTTCCCTATGGGACGAGTAGTATTGAGTTCACTATTCCCTTGATTTTAGGGAAGTGTTTTCAGAACTAATCAATGAAAGACCTCATCAAAAAAATTAAACGATATTTCTCAAACGACATTGGTATTGATTTGGGTACTGCAAACACGCTCGTATATGTTCGCGGTCGCGGAATTGTCATCAATGAACCTTCTGTTGTCGCGGTAAACCAAAAGACGGGAAGAGTGGTGGCTGTGGGGACTCAAGCAAAACAAATGCTTGGAAGAACTCCAGCGCACATTATCGCAGTCAAGCCAATTGTCGATGGAGTAATTTCTGATTTCGAAGTGACCGAAGAAATGATCAGTCATCTCGTTCGACTTGCGGAAAAAGATAATAAAAAAATGCTAGGTCCCCGGGTGGTGGTTGGAATTCCGTATGGAATTACAAATGTCGAAACACGCGCAGTACGAGACGCTACAAGAAATGCCGGAGCGCGCGAAGTACATATTATAGAACAGCCGATGGCGGGAGCGATAGGTATTCGATTGCCGGTCAATGATCCGATCGGAAGCATGGTGGTGGACATTGGTGGAGGTACGTCTGATATCGCAGTTATCTCTTTGGGCGGAATTGTTCGCGGGAAAAATCTAAAAATTGCGGGAGATAAATTCAACGCTGACATCATTTCCTATATAAGGAGCCAATTTAAAATTCTCATTGGAGAAAAAACTGCTGAAAATATAAAGATCACGATCGGTTCAGCCCTGCCAAACGGCACTCCGATGGAGGCCGCTGTACGAGGAAGAGACCTTGTAACCGGACTTCCGCGGGAAGTTATTATTACCGATGAAGATTTACGCGCTGCACTTGCTCCTTCGATCGAACATCTTATGGAATCTGTGAAAGAAGTTTTGGAGACTACACCGCCGGAAATTCTTTCTGATGTGATGCACCGGGGAGTCTATCTTGTCGGGGGTGGAGCGCTTCTCAAAGGTCTTTCATCTCTTTTGTCAGAACAGCTCAAGATTCCAATTCACGTGGACGAAGACCCTCTGACTGCGGTGGCCCGGGGAACTGGCGTTATTCTGGAAGACTTGGAAAAATATCGCGAACTTCTCATTCAAAATGAAGACGAATTGCCCCCAAAGAGATAATGGTCAAAGATTTCATATTTCAGAAGCAAGATAAAAATCGGGGCCGAAAGAAAAGCCTCTGGATAATTCTTCCCGTTTTTCTTTTTTTTCTTGTCCTTTTTCAATTCCTTGCACCTTCCTTTCTCCCGCGCATCTTTGCGTCAGTCACTCGTCCCGTTCTTGTGTTTAAAAATGGAGTGCTCAAAACTTCGAGCGATTTTTTCTCCGTCTTTTATTTTAAAAGTTATCTTATTGAAGAAAATAACTCGCTTCGCAGTGAGCTTGCGCGTCTAGATGGAGTTGAGGCGCAATTAAAACTGAAGGAAGATGAAAACCAAAGTTTACAAGATGCTCTTCAAATGGTGCCTGAAGGGAAAGCTCTTGCGCTTGCATCCATCATCTTGAAACCCCCAAGATTTCCATACGACACTCTTCTTGTTGGTGGAGGAGCGAATCAAAAATTTGAAGTTGGAAACCTTGTGTATGCTGGCGAAAATATTTTGGTCGGTCGGGTAGGAGAGGTATACAGCAGAACTTCCAAAATAAAGCTTTTCTCATCCTCGGGAGAAAAGACGGAAGCTTTTGTTGGTCCGAAAGCTATTCCTGTGGAGCTCCTTGGGCTTGGGGGCGGGAATTTTGAAGCAAAAATTCCAAGGGGCGCCGATGTTTTAGAAGATGATTCCGTATATATCTCGGGCAAAAATCATGACCTTATCGGCGTCTTGGGTGCTATAACTCCTGCCGCAACCGATTCTTTTATAAAAGGCATGGTCAGAGTTCCTGTGAACTTGTTTGAACTTCAGTATGTTTCTGTAGAGAAAAATTCTTCCCTTATTAAATCTCCTCTATGATTGTAAAAAGAATAGTTTCAGATATTGCCCTCCTTTTTGCTCTCATCGTCTTTCCATGGTGGGTGAGCCTGCCTTTTGCTTTGATTCTCGCTTTTTATTTCGAGCATTTTTATGAAATGATTTTCGCGGGTCTTTTCCTTGATTTTCTGGAGTCTTCCCACTCTTTGCGATTTTTTGGATTTAGCTATATTTTTACGCTTGTTTGCCTCGTCCTTTTCTTTCTTTTTCGCTTCGCAAAAACAAAACTATCATTTCCAAAATTTTGAAAAGGTTTCTTTTATCGTATACTAACGGCTATGGTATTCGATTGGAAGAAACTCATGGGTTTGCGCGGAAGAATTCGGGAGGTGCGGGATATCGATCCTGACGAAATTTTTCTCGATTCCTCGAATCTCCCCGCTTTTAATACTAATCAATTTGAAGGCCGGATTGAAAAACCCATCTCCACAAAAACACTTTCTGTTGTCGGACTTTTCTTTTTCCTTGTTTTTATGGTTTTTATCTATAAAGCATGGAATCTACAGATTAAAAATGGTTTGGCGTACTACGATCAAAGCCAGAACAATCGCTTAAGCAATACCGTCATTTTTGCGAAGCGCGGACTTATCCTCGATAGAAATGGGAAAGAACTTGCGTGGAACACCTCTCTTTCCGACACAGATGAATTTTTGGGTAGGAAATATATCGAAATGCCGGGGTTTGCTCATGTGCTCGGGTATGTAAAATTTCCTACAAAAGACGATTCCGGATTTTATTACAAAGATGTCTACGAGGGCCACGACGGTGTTGAGAAATACTACAACGACGCACTGGCTGGCGAAAATGGTCTGAGGATCGTAGAAGTGAATGCAAAGGGTGCAATCCAATCTCAAAGCGTCGTTCGTCCTCCGAAAGACGGAGAGGATGTCACTTTAAGCATTGATGCCGGTCTCCAAGCAGAGCTTCATAGTGGTATCTCTTCGCTTGCGCACAAAGTAAATTTTCAGGGCGGAGCAGGGGTTATTATGAATGTCGAAAACGGCGAAATTCTCGCCCTCACGAGTTTCCCTGAATACAGCCCGCAGATTCTTTCCGAGGGAAAAGACACGAAGGCGATTCAAAAATATCTGACTGATCCAAGCAATGCTTTTTTGGATCGAGTCGTTTCGGGGCTTTATACTCCTGGTTCGATTATGAAACCTTTTGTCGCCATCGGTGCTCTCACAGAAAAAATCATCTCTCCCAATAAACAGATCTTGAGCACCGGTTCGATCTCTTTGCCGAACGCGTACAATCCAAAAGAAGTGTCAATATTCAAGGATTGGAAAGCACACGGCTTAGTTGATATGAAAAGAGCTCTCGCCGTCTCTTCCGACGTTTATTTTTATGAAGTGGGAGGCGGATATCAAGATCAGAAAGGTTTAGGAATCGCCAATATTGATAAATATGTCCGGCTGTTTGGTTTCGGGAGCGTGGCTGGTCAAGGATTTTTTGCCGGGAAAAAAGGAACTATTCCTACTCCTGAGTGGAAAGCGGAGAATTTTGCGGGAGATCCTTGGAGAATAGGAGACACCTATCACACTGCGATCGGCCAGTATGGATTTCAGGTGACTCCGCTTCAAGCTGTCCGTGCTGTTTCAGGAATTGCCAATGGTGGGCATCTTCTTTTTCCGACGCTTATAAAGGGAGATACAAGCAATGTTTCTTTTACAGAAAACGTAGCGATCGCTGAGGAGAATTTCAATATTGTACGCGAAGGGATGAGAGACGGCGTGGTGACAGGCATTGCTGGCGGTCTGAATATTCCTGCTGTGAAGGTGGCGGCAAAGACCGGTACGGCAGAGCTTGGCACCAAAAAGCAATTCGTGAATTCGTGGGTCACTGGTTTCTTTCCGTATGAGCATCCTAAGTATGCTTTCGCTATTCTTATGGAAAGGGGACCAAGTGCAAATACCACAGGAGCTTTATATGTAATGAGGCAAGTCTTGGATTGGATGACACTTAATACGCCCGAGTATTTTAAATAATGCGTGTTTCGTTGACCAAAAGCCATTTTTCGGGTATGATTGAAGCCACTTTTAGAAATTAAAACTAGACCTATGGCTGACAAAAAGCAGTATTTGACGCAAGAGAAATTTGACGAGTTGACGAAAGAACTTGATCACCTGAAAACAGTAAAGCGAAAAGAGGTCGCGGAGGCATTAGAGTACGCAAAATCTCTCGGAGATCTTTCCGAAAATGCGGAATATCAGGAGGCTCGAGGAGATCAGGCGGAAGTAGAAGATCGCATCAAGCAAATCGAAGCAATTCTCATTTCAGCAGAAATTGTTGAGCTTCACCACACCGAAAAGGCTGATATCGGCTCAACTGTGTCTGTCCAGAAAAAAGGGGATTCAAAGACGAAAACATACAAAATTGTCGGTTCAGAAGAAGTAGATATTGCTAATAACAAAATTTCTCTCCAATCTCCTCTCGGTGAGGCTATTCATGGCAAACGAAAGGGGGATGAGTTTAACTACAAAGCTCCGGGCGGAGTTATACACTACAAAATCGTCGGAATCGAGTAGAATAAGAGAGGGTTATTTTTTCCTATGGCTTCTCTCGATGAACTAAAAAACACGCGGCTCGCAAAACTCAAAGCTCTGAAAGATGCTGGCGTCGAGGCGTACCCAGCAGATGCAAAACGCGATGAATCTCTCGGTGACGTTGTAACTCATTTTGACAAGCTTTCTGCATCTGGCAAAGAATTTTCTTTGGTTGGACGGGTGATGTCGCTTCGAGGCCAGGGAGCGCTTATTTTTTCTGATATTTTTGATGGGACAGGTAAGCTCCAAATCCTTCTCAAATCCGACGAAATGTCTGGGAATTTTTTCAAACTTTTTCAAGACACTGTAGATATCGGAGACTTTTTGGAAGTTCATGGGACGCTTTTCGTGACCAAACGCGGAGAGAAAACACTTCAGGTCAAGAGTTGGAAGATGCTCACAAAATCTCTCCTTCCGCTTCCGGAAAAGTGGCACGGACTTACTGACGTGGAAGAGCGATTCCGCAAGCGCTATCTCGATATTCTTATGGATCCGGAAATTCGCGAGCTTTTCGTAAAAAAAACCAAATTCTGGGACGTTACCCGTTCTTTCATGAAAAAAGAAGGCTTTATGGAAGTTGAAACGCCAACTCTTGAAGTGACGACTGGCGGGGCGGAAGCAACTCCTTTTAAAACCCATCACGAAGATTTTGATTTGGATGTGTTTATGCGTATCTCAATTGGCGAGCTTTGGCAGAAGCGTCTCATGGCGGCTGGCTACCCGAAAACGTTTGAAATCGGGCGTGCATATCGTAATGAAGGTACTGATGTGAATCATGTCCAGGAATTTACGAATCTTGAATTTTATCTCGCTTACGCAAACTATGAAGATGGAATGAAGCTTGTTGAAAAGCTTTACCAGACGATTGCAAAAGAAGTCTTCGGTACGACCAAATTTACTTCTCGTGGAGTCGAATTTGATTTCTCCGGCGAGTGGAAAAGGATGGATTATCGGGATACTGTGAAAAAAGAGACGGGAATTGATGTTTTGGATTCGAGTGATAAAGAAATCGAGAAGAAGTTGAAGGAGCTCAAAATCACCTACGACGGCACGACTCGGGAGCGAATGATTGATACCCTTTGGAAATATTGCCGAAAGAAAATTGCCGGCCCCGTCTTTCTCGTAAATCATCCAAAGATCGTCTCTCCGCTTGCGAAATCAAAACCGGAAAATCCTGAATTAACTGAGCGTTTCCAGATTATTCTCGCAGGAACGGAAGTGGGCAACGGCTTTTCAGAATTGAATGATCCAGTTGAACAACGAAAGCGATTTGAGACCCAGCAAGAACTTCTGAAATCAGGAGATAAAGAAGCAATGATGGCTGACTGGGAATTCGTAGAAATGCTCGAACATGGTATGCCCCCGACCTGCGGTTTCGGCTTTGGCGAGTCGCTTTTTGCGATTTTGGCAGATAAACCAATCCGAGAAGTCCAGATTTTTCCATTAATGAGGCCAAAGGATGGAGCTAAGGAATAATTGCTTTTTTTCTCGATTTCATCTATAGTGGTTTCCTAAACAAATATTTATATGTCACAGGATAAACTCATAAAACTCATCTGCCAGAACTGCAAGCGCGTAAACTACTGGTCCACAAAAAACAAGAAATCTGTTGAGCGAAAAATCGAGCTCAAGAAGTTCTGCAAGTGGTGCAAGAAAAAGACCATCCATAAGGAAGGCAAGAAGTAAAAAAGAGCCCACGAGGGCTCTTTTTTATAAGAAAAATCATGCTATTATGCTAGCCACTGGGCCCATAGTTCAGTGGTAGAATTTTCCTCTCCAAAAGGAAAGACCGAAGTTCGAATCTTCGTGGGCCCGCAAATTTTAAACATATATGGGAAAGCCAATTAACCACTTTCGCGTAAAACCAAGAGTCAACTTAACACCTGAAATTAAGGCGACAGAGCTCATTACTCCTGGTATAGAAGGAAGACTTAGTTCTCATAAAATTTGGGTTCCTGCCAATATTGAATACCCCGTTCATTCACACCCTTCTCCTCATATCATTATTGTTTTGGAGGGAGGTGGGTATATGAAATGTGGTGAAGGCAAAACAGAAGTACATTCGCTTATAAACCCGGGTGATGTTTTTCATGTTCCCGAAAACATGACGCATCAAGTTGGCGCCGATTCTAGAGGTTGTGTGATGATAGCAATAAGCGTTGATTCAAAATCATTGAAAGATCCAGAGCGGCTGAAAATTATAAAGAAATGATCTGGAAAGGACTAAAGATTGTATCTAACAAGGAAGTATATCCACCAAAACCTGCAAGTCTCTTTTTTGCACAGGCGGTAATAAAGATAATAAAACCAAGGCAGGAAGTCTTGGAGGTTGGCACTGGCTCGGGTGTTGTAGCTATTGCGGTGGGTAAATTTGTGAAAGGTTCCAAAGTTATTGCTTCTGACATAAATCCGGAAGCGATTTCGGTTGCGAAGCAAAATGCGGAAATAAATAAAGTGAAAGTAGATTTTATTCGAGGAGATTTTTTAAAACCCTTCAAAGGTAAAAAATTTGATGCAATGCTCATTCATCCTCCCGCTATTGCGTATCCTAAGGGAGAGACATGGGGAATGAGCAAGGGAATGACTATCGCAACCAATGGTGGGCCGGATGGCTCTAAGCTTGTCATTAAGTCGATAGTTGAATCAAAGAAATATCTAAAGCCCAAGGGGAAGTTATTCTTACTCCTTCCTCATTGGTCAAATACAAAACTGGCCTACAAAGCACTTCGCTCAAATTATTCATCTATTAAAACGCTCGCAAAAAAACGAGTGGAGTTTTTTCCACTTTCCGAGGGTAAGCCAAATAAAAAGGTTTTGGAGCACGCTCGAAATTTGGCGAAACGAGGGATTATTGAACTTCATTTTGTAAAAGGAAGAGCATTTTCTTT
>JAQTLZ010000005.1 GCA_028714635.1 Candidatus Paceibacterota bacterium | reverse complement strand
ACGAGTCATGCTGCAGAGAAGACTTGGATAGGATGTAATACAAATCTTTGGTCAAATGCGGCATGTTGGTCTCCCTCCGGTGTCCCCGCAAATGGCGATAATGTTACTATCGGTTCATACTCTCACATGGATCTTCCTGGAGGCAGGACACTCGGTAATGTGACTGTGTACAACAACGCAACGCTCGATATTGATGACCTCCTGACAATAACTAACTTTGGTGTGAATGCTGGTTCAACCCTCCTTCTGCATTCGGGCAAAGGCTTCGCATCTGTCAAAGTTACAGGTACTGCTGGGATAGACGGTACTTTTGGTGGTGGTGGTGGGTATGCCTTGCGTGCCGGGATTCCATCTCCATTCTATTTTCCAAATGGCGGAACTCTTGGTGGCAGTGGAACAATTGCCAGCGCGGTTACTATAGGAGCAGGCAATTTCACAATGGCCGCTACAGGGCTTACCATGAACTCCGGATTTACCAATAATGGCGCAATTACCAATATTGGAGCGGTCAACATTCTCGCTATTTCAGGAACTGGAACGTGGACGCAGGGTTCGGGTAGCACTCTTAATACTTGTAATAGTACTAATGCTTTCACAGCAACTGCGTCAAATAATGTCGTCAACTATACAAGCTCGGGATGTTCTGTACAAGGTGTCGGCTACAACACGCTCAAAATTAATGCCACTGGGTCTGGTGCCACCTTGGCGGGGAACATTCCTTCTCTCTCCAAGCTCTACATTGGCGACCTTGTCTCGAACGCTCTTTTTGACGATGGGGGCAAGACTATCACCGCTGGAAGCGCGTCACTTACTTTTACCAGCGGTATCTATAGAGTGAAAGCAAGTACTATGCCTACATTCGCTAGCTATACCATCGCTTCGGGTACTACCGTAGACTACAATGCAAATGGAAATCAGACGATTACTCCCTTGGTCTCGCCTGGGTATGCCAATCTTTGGCTCTCTGGAAGCGGAACAAAAACCGCAGGAGGAGCGATCATTGCGAGAGGGGATTTTCTAAATAGCGCTGGAGTCAGCTATGACGCCGGAACATACAGCCCCACTCCGACGCTTTCTGTCGCTGGAAATTTTACCAATAGCGGTGCAGTCGTGGCTCGTTCTGGCACAGTTACCTTGAATCCTTCCAACGCTTCGGTTTCAGTTATTTTCTACGCACCAATAGCTTTCAATAATCTTACGCTTCTTGCTCCTGCTGGTACACCGAAACTTTTCTATTTTACGAGCTCCAACGCAAATGCCATACAAATTTTGGGCAAATTTACAGCGGATGGTTCACCAGCAGGTCTTATTTCTCTGCGTCCTTCCATAAGCGCGCCAACAACAAAATGGTTCATTAATCCCTCTTTCGGTTCGAAGAGTGTGAGTTACCTAGATGTTTCTTATGGAGGATGTACAGCTCTTACTCCGGCAATTTCGCCCGCGAATTCCGTTGATAATTTTGTGAGTGGTCTTAGTACTAATGATGCTTGCTGGTTCCCGGCAACAATAACAGTTAGTCCGGCTTCACTTACCACGACAGAAGTGACTGGAGCGGGGGGAGTAAATCAGAGTGTGAATCCAACCTTTACGATAACGCTTTCGAAAACTTCTCCGCTTTCCGTCACCATCCCTCTTTCGGTCGTTGCGACCCCCGGCCAGCCCGTTCCTGCGACAGCTCGAATTACAGTGCCAGCTAATGCTTTCATTCCCGCGAATACTCTTTCAACGACCGTTACTGTAACCACTGTGAACGACCAAACAAATAACGATACTCAATTCTCAACTATCCAAACAGGAGCTGCGCAACAGAGTGCCGGTGGAGTTTTTGCGGGCGTTCCTGTTGCTGATGTTCCAGTAACAAGCAATGATGATGACCTCGGTGTTGCAACGAATGTGAACGGTTGGCTTTGGGAGGCTGATGGATCGGATTCAAACTCAGCGAATGACGAAGGTGTTGGTTGGGGGAGCATGAATTGTTTGACAGGAAAAGCTGGTGGAGGAAGTATTTGCGGAGCGCATGATTATGGAGTCAATATCACTGTTAGCGGAAATATGGGAACTTTTTCAGGCCAGGCGTGGAGTGACACTGTCGGTTGGATAGATTTTGAACAGACTTCTGGGTGTCCAACCTCACTTCCGTCTCCTCTTCTTCCTTGTCAGCCACAAGTTGATTTCAATACTGGAAAAGTTACCGGTTGGGCGAGAGCTCTTTCTATGATTGGTGGCGCTGGCGACGGTTGGATCGAATTGTCGGGGACGAATCACGTCTCTCCGGATCCGAATCTTGCCAATACCTCTTCTCCTGATTATGGCATGCAAGGAGTGACATTTAACAGAACAACAAAGAAATTTATCGGTTTCGGATGGAATGCTGGTGTTGGTTCTGGGGGATTGGGTTGGGTAAAGTTTTGGGATGTAAACTACACTGGAACTATTCCTGCACAGATCAGCACTACGTGTTCTTCAAGTCCAAGTGGTACGGTATACGTCGGAACTCCCGTGACATGGTCTTTGACTGCACCTATTAACGGCACAGCTCCTTATCATTATGCATGGTCTGGAGAAGGTATAGTCACGCCAGCAGCAGATGCTCCTTCTGTTACTGCTACTTATACAACAACAGGTCCAAAACAAGCATTTGTTACAGTAACTGATAGCGCAGGTGGTTCGGTCAATCCTACCTGCACTATTACAGCAGATCCTTCTCCTACCCCTCCTCCGACACCCCTTTCTGTAACAGATTGCGAGGCAAATCCTACAAGTCCGATCTTAAATCTTCCAATGAATTGGGTCGCAATTCAGCATGGTGGCTCGGGATCTTACAGTTATAGTTGGTCTGGCGATGGTATAACAACAACAGGTGCAAATCCTAATTATGACGATCCTTCTCCGCAGGTTACCTATACATCGCTTTCGCCGAGTCCTCAGAAGACAGTGAGTGTCACTGTGACTGATAATGTAACACACGAGACTGGCAACAGAAGTTGTTCAGCGACTGTTAAAGAGGCTTTCGTCGGGACCTGTCCCAATAAAAGCGTGATAATGACTTCTTCTGGTCTCTCCGTTCCTTTCTCCTGGGTAGTTTCCATTCCTACGGACAATCTCCCTGCGCCCGTTCCTCCCGCTCTACCTCCTCATTGTGATTATTCTTGGGAGATTGTAACTGGCGGAAACCCAATCCCATCTTTGACAAATCCAGCAGGCGGGGCTTGCAGTCCAAACACTTCTGTCACAAGCAATGCGATTTCCTATTCGGCTACCGGAACAAAAGTAGTTAATTTTAAAATTCATGCGATAGTGACAACGACACTGGATGACGGCACCACAGTTACCACACCAACAGATACGCTTATACCCTGCTCGGCTAATGTGATTGACCCTAAGGGAGTAGAGCGTTAAAAATGTAGTATACTTAATAGCAATAAAGTATTAAAAATTTATTAGATAAAAATTCGAACGTATGACGAAAAAAGATTTTTTACAAGCTATTAAAATTTCCGCTCTCGCGCTCTTTCTCATCCTCGGAGCAACAGCTTTGAACGCGTCACCGTGGACGGGTCCTACTGGTGGAACTCCGACAGCCAACAATGTGAGCACGTATGTAAGTGTCGGATCTTTAGCACAGGCAAGATTAGGAGACTTTATTCTTGGACAATCATCTGTGCCTGGTACGCATGCGAATTTTGATGTAACTGGGAGCGGTTCTTTTACCAACGGTGTTGTCGTGGCAAGTCAGTCAGCGACGAATGGTATTTATGTACAGAATGGGAATGCGGTTGTGCTGAATGGGAGTCTTGGAGTTAAAACAGCTACTCCGACTGATCCGCTTCAGGTGAAAGGCAATGCTCGTGCCACCAAATTCTGTATCGGTGATACTGCTACTGCTGATGCAGGTTGTATTAGCACTTGGCCGGCCGGTGCTACTTACGGAGGAACCCCTGGAGTGGGGAAGGTTTTAACCGACACAACGGGGAATGGAACTCCAGCATGGCAGGCAAAATTGAAGTGCGTGACTTTTAACTTTCAAAGGCCAAAAGCTCCAGCTCTCGGAGGCAAAGCAAATAATTGGTTTCATAAGAAATGTAGTGACGCTGCGGCTGCAGACGGACTTCCAAGTGGAACGATCAATACTTACACACGCCTGACAGGTATTGCTATTCGTTGTGATGATGGCGGACTCGGCACATACAATATTGAGCCAGGTGCGGGAGCGATGGGCTCTGATATTTCGCCTATATCTGTAACTGGACCATCAGACAGTACTGTTCTTGCAGGAGATGAAGGAGCCATGTCTTGTAATTCAGATGAGAATACGAATAATGTTTCTGTGATGTATTTAAGGTGTTGCGAGCCATAAAGATAATGCAGTTACGGCAAAATCGTTCTTACCGCACCGAACAATAATAAGGGTCTGATCGCAGATTCAAAAGGGAATGGGACGCAGAAATTTCTAATTTAGCAGGGAATCTTAGACGCAAGTGTAGGAAGAAAACTATCAAAAGGAGAAAGCATTTTTAAAAGCATCACAAAATTTCTAGTCCCATGAACTCGACTTCTTCATCAGTAAAAATTATAATTCTTTGCGTCGTGCTTATCAGTGTAGGATTCTTTTTGTGGATGAGTTTTTCTAACAAAAAGATAGAAGACGCAAGGACAGAACAACAAAAAATCCTCGATAGCCTTAAAGGCTCTTCAAATGCTCCTGTCGATATGAAAGTGCAAGCACAAGTCCTGCAAAGTCTTTCAGCCCCCACTTCAGAGAAAAATACCCCAACTCCTTTAACTGCGGCTCAAAAGAAGGCCATTCTTGACTCATTGACAAAGTAGGAATCTTATTGCCCTCCTCCTTTTCTTGTGGTACTATAGATACTGGAACTGTCTGGCTCATTGGAGCTGACTTCTAGTTGTTTGACAAGGAACTCATTGCTCGAAAGGAGCACCATGAAAACCATTCGGATTGTAGTTCTCGCGCTTTTTGTGTGCGCGGGTGTCTCGGTTCGCGGCGATGATGTCGCGGACAAGCTCGACCAGTTGCAGCAGAAATTGGACACGGCCAACGGCGCTCTTGCCGAAGCTGTTACCCACATGTTTTCCCGCGGCAACTTACAAGCTGTCGCGGGAAAAGTTGATGACGCACTTGCATTCGCGGCGACTCTTGAGAGCGCAGCAGAAGCGGATTCTCTGCCTGTCGTCAAAAAAGGCGCCAGCGCTTTTAAGAAGGCGCTTCAGAAAGCAAAGAAAGCAGTCGCTGATCCTGCAAAATACCAGCAGTGGCTTCCAGTAATTCTTGGGGCCATGGACTCTGGAGGGAAGATCAAAACGGCGATGCTTCGCGTGAAAACGTTAGGTCCGCTCGTTATCGTAAAATCTTCATCAGTGAAGGTGCAGGGAAAGTCGGGGAAGACTGTACAATTCAAGGTCTACCAGATCGGTATTGCTGCGACGACTCCAGAGGCGACTGTTACGAATGTCGCCGGTATCGCCGGTAATATCGTAGACGGAAACCCCACGTGGAAGAAGACAAATGTTGTGTCTCTTACCACGGGAGGAAACGGCGGAGCGGCAAAAGTTACGGTCACGGTAGGCACAAGATTTGGAAGCGGGTTTGTGTTTAACAGCCTGCCTGTTGTCTTGTCTCCTGTCTCCACTCCCACATTCAGTCTGCCAGGAGGTGTTTACACCACCGGACAGAGTGTGACGATTGATTGCGCCACAGCCGGCGCGACAATCTATTACACGACTGATGGAAGCATTCCCACGCCTTCGTCTTCGGTGTACACCGGGGCGATCGCGTTTGGGTCGACGACTACGATCAAAGCTATTGCGCTCAAGGACATCTATTCCGACAGTGCGGTAGCCAGTGCAACGTACACTATTCAACTTGTTCAGGTCGCGTCTCCCACCTTCAGTCTGCCCACAGGTATTTACCAAAGCGGGCAGAGTGTAACGATCTCCTGCGCCACAGCCGGCGCGACAATCTATTACACGACTGATGGGAGTGTGCCGACAGCATCTTCGCTTCAGTACACTAGTCCAGTCTCTGTCGGTAATACGACAATGATTCGGGCGATTGCATTGGAGAATGAAATGCTAGATAGCGCGGTCGGCAGAGTGTATATCGCAATCAATTCAATTGACCTCGGCAACGGTGTCAAGTTGGAGCTGGTTCACATTCCCGCGGGTTCGTTTATGATGGGAAGCCCGGAGACTGAAATTGGTCATGATGTTGGAGAAAGTCCTCGGCATCAGGTGACCATTAGTCACGCGTTCTTTATGGGCAAATTCACAGTCACTCAGTCACAATATACGAAAGTGATGGGGAATAACCCAAGCCATTTCATCGGGTCGGAAAACCCCGTTGAAACAATGGGGTTCGAAGGCGCCCAGGCTTTCTGTGCGGAACTCAAGGCTATGACGGGATTGGACGTTCGCCTCCCAACAGAAGCTGAATGGGAATATTCGTGCCGTGCCGGGACGACGACGGCGTTTTATGCCGGAGATTCTTCCAACAATTATGACGATCCTGTTATGGACAGTATCGGCTGGTATGATTCAAATTCGGCAACGCCGGACTATCAGCCTGGCTATGGTACAACCCATCCTGTCGGGCAGAAGTTGCCAAACGCTTTTGGTCTGTATGACATGAGCGGGAACGTGTGGCAGTACTGCCAGGATTGGTTCGATGTGTACCAAGCTGATGCGGTGACTGATCCACAGGGACCAGCATTCAATCCAGCGTATCCTTCGCACGTTCTTCGCGGGGGGTATTGGTGGGCTACCGCAACGACTTGTCGGTCAGCTACCCGAAGTTATCTTCCTGACATTGGAGCTGGTGATTATGGATTTAGAGTCGTGGTAAATGCACCCTAAGGTGCATGGAGTTTCTTTGTTGTTAAGGGCGGTTTGGACACGTGTTGTTCTTTCCGCCTTTTTATTTGCCCTGTAGTAGAAAACAGCATTGCACAAAATGTGCAGGAAAATCGATGCTGTTTTTCACTACGGGGTTTGCCTATTTTGTACACAGAACGGTGAAAACGGGTCTCTCTATTTTTGGTATACTAAAGAGAAGGAAAATCGTAATCATGCATCCTGTAGTAGAATTTTAGTCCGATTATGTTCTACACTTATGTAATCGAAAGTTTGAAAAATGCACAATGGTATATTGGTTTTACAGCAGATTTGAGAAAACGATTAGAAGAACATAATCAAGGGTTAAATTTTTCTACAAAACGATATCGGCCGTGGAAATGTGTTTATTACGAAGCTTGTATCGATAAAGATGACGCTTTTCGCAGAGAGCGATATTTAAAGACAACACAAGGTGGTAGGTTATTAAAACGGAGAGTCAAAGAATATTTGTACAAGAAAAATTTAACAGACTAAAATTTCACTACGGGATGCACATTGATGAGAAACAATTGAAAGAATTCATTCTCGACTCGGGCCTTGTTTCTCGAGCTGATTTCGAAAAGGTAGAGGAAGAAGCCATTGCGGATAAAATTCCGATAAGCAAGGCGCTCATAAAGACCGGGAAATTGAACGATGATGATTGGAGAAGGGTGCAAGCCTATATGATGGGTATTCCTTTTGTTGATCTCAAGGGTCTCAAAATCGAGAGCGACGTCCTTTCGCTTATTCCGGAACCGATTGCCCGAAATCATAATATTCTCGCGTTTGAGAAAAATGGCGACTCTCTCCAAGTGGTGATGCTCGATACCGATGATCTTCCCGTTATTGATTTTATAAAAAAGAAACTCGGACTTAAAATTTTGCCTCGGCTGACCGATGTTGAGAGTATGAAATCCGCGCTTCTCCAGTATCAGAAAAGTTTGAAAGCGGAATTCGGCGACATTATTCAAAAAGAAGCGGAAGCAATTCAAACCTACACACCTTCAGATGACAAGGGGGCAGGCGCAACAGAAAGCGATTTGAAAAAAATGGCAGAGGATCTTCCTATCGTGAGGATCGTCGAGACCCTTCTCAAGCACGCCATCATCCAAAACGCATCCGATATTCATATTGAACCACTCGAAACTGAAGTTTTAGTGCGTTATCGCATTGACGGAATTCTTCATGACGCGATGGTTCTTCCTCGGAACTCTGCTCTCGGTATCGTCGCCCGCATCAAAGTGCTTTCGAATTTGAAACTCGACGAAAAAAGACTCCCGCAGGACGGACGTTTTAAAGTTGAGGCCAATGCCGAGAAAGTTTCTTTTCGCGTTTCTGTGTTACCGACCTATTTCGGAGAGAAAATTGTGATGCGACTTTTGAAAGAAGGGAAGTCCGGTTTTACTTTGGAGAAGCTCGGTTTTCATGGGGAGGGGCTGGAAAGAATTCATTCAGGCACCAAACAGCGCACCGGAATGATTCTCTGCGCCGGCCCGACTGGTTCTGGAAAAACGACGACTCTTTATACTGTGCTTGATATTTTGAATACTGCTTCAGTAAATATTTCCACTATCGAAGACCCGATCGAATATCAAATGCCCCGCGTCAATCAAACGCAGGTGAAGCCGGAGATTGGTTTCAGTTTTGCAAACGGGCTCCGCTCCCTTCTCCGACAAGATCCGGACATTGTGATGGTGGGAGAAATTCGAGACAACGAGACAGCTGGCTTGGCGATTAACGCATCTCTGACTGGACACTTGGTGCTTTCAACACTTCACACTAACTCTGCTGCTGGCGCGATTCCGAGACTACTTGATATGAAATGCGAGCCGTTCCTTTTGGTTTCGACATTGAATGTCGTCATTGGACAGAGACTCATCCGAAAACTGTGCGACAAGAAAGATCAGTATTTTTTAAGCAAGGCTGAATTCGCGGACATTTCAAAGGAGGTGGATATGAATCACGTGCTTGATATTCTTCGGGAAGAAAAAATTGTGGCAAAGACCGCCACCTGGGACAAAATACCTTTTTTCAGAGCGAAACCTTCCACGGATTCCGAAGATGGTTATAAAGGAAGAGTTGGTATCCACGAGGTGCTTAAAATTTCTGCTTCCATAAAAGATTTAGTTATGAAGAGAGCTTCCGCGAAAGATATCGAAGATCAGGCGAAGAAAGAAGGAATGCTTACGATGATCGAAGACGGCATTTTTAAAGCAGTGCAGGGAGTTACCACGATCGAGGAAGTTTTGAGAGTTGTGTCTGAATAGATTTATTTTTATGCCCACATTTCATTTTAGAGCACAGAGTATATCTGGAGATATATACGAAGGAGAACGAGAGGCGACTGATAAATTTGCCTTGTACCGGGATTTGAAAAAAGAAGGCCAAACTATATTCTCTGCTAATTCTGTCTCGAAAAGCAATAATGCTCTTTCCGGACTTGTATCGCGCGTAAGCGATTCTTTCGGATCTGTGGGCGTTCACGACCAGATTATGCTCGCCCGAAATTTGGGCGCAATGATGAAGGGCGGGCTCTCGCTTTCCCGCGCCTTGGACGTCATCTCCCGCCAGTCCAAGAGTGGAAAACTCAAAACGGTGGTGGCAAGTCTTCGAAGCGACGTGAGCCGGGGTATGAGCTTGAGCGAGGGAATGAAAAAATTCCCCAAAGTGTTTTCTCCCGTTTTTATTTATATGACGAAAGCCGGCGAGGAAAGCGGGAATCTCGACGAATCTTTGAAAGTCATCGCCAATCAGATTGAAAGAGTGTATCTTCTCCAGAAGAAAATAAAAGGGGCGATGATTTATCCGGCTATTATTGTTACCGTGATGATGATCATTGCTGTGCTTATGTTCGTCTTCGTGGTTCCGACGCTCGCGAGCACCTTCAAAGATCTTGGGGGAGAACTGCCTTTGACCACAAGGATTATCATCGGTATCAGCGACGTTTTGGTCAATCATTTTCTGCTTTCTCTCGGGGTCTTTCTTGGAATTGTCATTACTCTTGTGAGTTTCCTAAGAACAAGGACAGGAAAACGGATGATGGATTTTATTCTTCTCCATTTTCCTTTTCTTGCAACTTTGACTCGAGAAGTAAATTCCGCGCGCACGACCCGGACTCTTTCCTCTCTTCTTTCTGCGGGTGTGGAAGTAATCAGCGCGGTCTCTATCACAGCCGATGTTATTCAAAATTCATATTACAAAGCAGTGCTTAAGGCTGCCGAGATACGAATAGAGAAAGGCGAGAGCATCTCTAGCGCTTTTTCTGCGCAGGAAAAACTCTATCCTGTTTTTGTCGCAGAAATGGTCTCTGTTGGGGAAGAGACGGGAAAACTTTCGCAAATGCTTCTTGAGGTGGCAGCTTTTTACGAAGAAGACGTTGATCAAAAGACGAAGGATATGTCCACAATCATTGAGCCGTTTCTTATGGTCATTGTCGGAGTGGCCGTAGGATTCTTCGCTGTTTCAATCCTTTCCCCGATTTATTCTTTGGTTAGTCATATTTCATAATGAAACTTTTTTCAAACAATTTTCCCGCTCAAAAAGGTTTTTCCGTTCTTGAATTCTTGGTCGTCATTGCCATCTTCGCAATTATCGCGTCCCTCACATTCTCTTCATTTTCTTCCCTACGCCAGAGTAAGACGTTAGAAACGGACACACTTTCTGTTTTGTCGCTTCTAGAAAAAGCCCGCGCGGACACCCTTGGTTCAAAAGGAGCTACCCAGTATGGAGTGCATTTTGAAACCACGAAAGCCACTCTTTTCACCGGTGCAACGTATAGTTCGGGAAACGCTTCCAACATTTCAGTGATCTTCAATCCCCGCGTACAGATAAGTACAATAAGCCTGACGGGCGGGACGTCTAACGTTGTTTTCCAGAGACTTTCTGGAAAAACCTCAGTTTCGGGCACCGTCACGCTTTCTCTCACGGGAGCATCTTCGACAAAAATCATTTCTATTGCCGGTACGGGTCTCTCTCAAATACAATAGTTATTATGTCGAACGTCAAAATTCAAAAAGGAATAACAGTGGTGGAGGTCCTCATCGGGGCAAGTATTTTTCTCGTAGTTTTGCTTGGACTTTCTACCGCCCTCTCTCTCATACTCAAAGCCTCGCTTGCGAACACTTCGAAAATTCAAGCGACTTTTTTGGAAGAAGAAGGGTTGGAGGCGATACGGTTGCTCCGTGACGGCGGGTGGACGGCAAACATCCAGACTCTTTCGACAAATACAGACTATTATCTTACTTTTAATGGCACGAGTTACACGGCAACTACGACTTCTTCCGTCATAAATTCTATTTTCTATAGAAAATTCAGGATTTCGAATGTGTATCGGAATGGTTCGCAGGATATAGCGGGAAGCGGAACGCTTGATCCTAAGACAAAACTTTTCACCGTGACTGTTTCATGGAAAGATCATAACGCTACCTCAACAGAGTCCATTCAGACCTATCTTACAAATATTTTTAGCAATTAATGTATGCCCATTTTATTTTTTCGTAAAAAAGGAAAAGAAGCACAGAGAAAGGGGGGAGCGACTCTCATCGAGACACTTGTGTATATTTTCATTCTTGTAATTCTTTTGACAGCTGTTGTTACTGCTATGATTGCTTTCTCTCGCTCTTTCCGACTTCTTCAATCCGGGCGCAACGTAGAAAATTCTGCGATTGATGGATTTGAGCGGATGACTCGGGAGATCCACGACGCAAAAAGCATCGACATATCGGGGAGTACTCTCAACTCTTCGCCAGGAGTGCTTCTTTTAAATACTACGAATGCGAGCGGAGCTACGAGTACCGTGCAATTTTTCGTGACAAGTCAGACGCTTCACGTAAAAGAGAATGGCACGGATCAGGGAGCTCTGACGCGCTCTTCTGCCCGGGTCACCAGTCTTACCTTCCAGAGAGTTACCACGTCGCTCTCGGAAGCGGTCAAAATTTCAATGACGGTTGAAAGCGGTACAAGCACAAGTTACAAACAAGCATCTTTCCAGGACACTGCCGTACTTCGAGGTTCCTATCCTCTCCAATAAACATCAATGAAGTTATACAATTACAAAAAAATATCGAGAAAGCGCGGGCAAGCCCATGCACCAAGTTTTATCTTGCCAGCTTTGAAAAAGAATTACGGATATTTTTCAGAACTTTTTTCTCGGAAGAATTATAAAAAATCAAACTTGGTGCGCGGGCAAGCGGTTATGGTTGCCGTGATATTTTTTATGCTCATCGCCTTGGTGATTGTGCTTGGCGTCACCACCCCTGTTATCCGCCAAATCCGCATTGTAGTGGGACTACATTTATCTCGGCAGAGTTATTTTGCCGCAGAAGCGGGAAGTGAGGATGCGTACTATAGAATTAAAAATAATCTTACGACGTCGTTTCCGGAAACGCTGGTACTTGGCACAGCGACAACCACGGTCACACTTGCAACAACGGGCATAAACGAAGAGGAAATTACCGCAAGCGGTAATGCTTCTAATTATATTCGAACAGTCGTGAAAGATATTACGGTTACAGATGGTTTCTCTTTTAATTTCGGCGTACAGACTGGTGTTGGAGGGCTTTATATGAATAACGGTTCTCTTGTCCTCGGCAATGTATATTCGAACGGTATTATTCAGGGCGGGAGTAGCAATCCCAACAGCTATAATTTTATTGAAGGTTCTGCAGTTTCGGCTGGCCCCTCTGGTTTTATAAGCGACGTCCACGCAAGTTCGAGTCTTTATGCTCATTCGATTGATCACACGACTATTGGCGGAAGCGCTTATTATGCTTCAACTTTTACGAATTCAACTATTTCTGGGACAACTCATCCGGGAAGTGCCGACCAACCACTTATAGATTTTCCAATTCCCGACAGTCTCATAAGCCAATGGGAGAGCGACGCGGCAGCCGGGGGAACCGCAACCTGCACAAATGGAAGCTATACGATAACCTCAAATGTGACTATAGGACCGAAAAAGATTCCTTGCGATTTGACCATAAGTGGAAATGGTACGACGGTTATAGTCGCTGGAGCAGTGTGGGTCACAGGGAACATCACAATCAGTGGTACCGGGGGAACAGGAGTGCAGATGAAAGTAGCTGATCCAGTTGGAGATAAGAGTGTTCCTGTTATCGCTGACAATCCCTCTGCGCAGACTACATCCAGCAAAATTGTTGCCACTGGGAATTCGAATTTTTACGGTTCGACAGGAAATGCGGATTCATACGTAATGCTTATTTCAATGAATAAGAGCGCGGAACAAGGCGGTTCTGTTCTGGCAATGGATTTTGTAAACGGCGCTGCTGGAAATCTCTTGACGTATGCTTCACATGGCCAGATCAAGCTCGAAAATAACGTAGCGCTACGCGAGGTGACCGCTTACAAACTTACTCTTATTAACAACACCGAAGTTATCTATTCTATCGGACTTGCCCAAACTTTGTTTACTTCTGGGCCCGGGGGGACTTGGAAAATTAAAAAATGGCGCGAGATTTAGCTCTTTGTCCAGACGTGCTACAATGAACGTTATGGCGAAAAAAATTGTTATCGGCAACTGGAAAATGAACCCAGAGACTCTTCCTGAAGCTCGGGCGATTTTCTCGAAAATAAAAAAAATTGCCTCCGAGTGTAAAAAAGTAAACACAGTAATTTGTCCTCCCGTTCTCTATCTTTCCGACCTTGTCGCAAAGTCTTCCCGAAGCGATATTGTTTTGGGCGCTCAGGATACTTCTTCTTTTGAATCGAGCGGTTCATATACGGGTTTTCTCTCTCCTCTTATGATTAAAAATACCGGTGCGGAATATATCATTATCGGTCACTCCGAAAGGAGAAATGCCGGCGAGACAGACGATCTAATTAATAAAAAGATTCTCGCGAGTTTGGGCGCTGGGCTTAAAGTGATTTTCTGTGTTGGAGAAAAAGAACGCGGCCACGACGGGCATTTTCTCGAATTCGTGAAGAGTCAAATTCATTTAGGATTACAAGGCGTTTCGAAAAAAGCTTTGCCAAATATGCTTATTGCATATGAACCTGTGTGGGCGATCGGAGCGGAGAATGCAATTTTACCGAGAGACCTCCACCAAATGAAAATTTATATTCGGAAAGTCCTTTCAGAATTTTTTGGCCCGAGCGCTGTTGTTAAAATTCCTGTTATTTACGGAGGCACGGTGAATACAGAAAATGTGGAGCTTCTCCTTCTCGCAGGAGAAGTAGACGGGCTTTTGGTTGGACGAGAATCTCTCAACCCCAAAAATTTCGGTACGATTTTAAAAGTTGCTAATGCATCCAAATAATCAATGAAGTCCCGTAGTAGAAAATGGCATTGGAGCAAATCATAAAATATTCAAAAATATGAAACGGTTGAATTTAACAGCGGTAAATAATGAGAATGGCATAGCCGCTCCAAAGAGCGATGCCATTTTTCACTAACAGGATGAAGTCTATTCGAGAAGCCGGACAGCTAAAAGGAAAAAAAGTTTTGGTCCGGTGCGACTTCAATGTTCCTGTTTCTGGGAATAGTATTACGGATGATTATCGAATAGAGAGAACATTGTCGCTTCTTTTGTATTTGCAAAAAGAAGGAGCAAAAGTTGTGCTTATGAGTCACATTGAAAGCACCGAGAAAACGCTTCTCCCCGTTTTTGAATATTTGAAAAAAACTTTCTCAATTTCATTCGCGCAAGATATTTACGATCAATCAGCAAAAGATATTTATAATAATCTCTCTGAAGGAGATTTTCTTTTGTTAGAGAATGTGAGGAGATATGAAGGTGAAACAACAAATGACGAAAAATTTGCAAAAGACTTGTCAGAGTTCGGAGAAATCTATGTGAACGAAGCGTTTTCCGCTTCTCATCGCGCCCACGCATCTATCGTCGGAGTGCCAAAATATCTTCCTTCGTTCGCCGGACTTCTTTTGGAAGAAGAAGTACAAAATCTTTCGAGAGCTTTCAACCCTCCGCATCCATTTCTTTTCATTCTTGCTGGAGCAAAATTCTCAACCAAATTGCCTCTTGTAGAGAAATTTCTAAAACTCGCTGATACAGTGTTCATCGGAGGTGCACTTGCGAACGATCTTTTCAAAGCGGAAGGATACGAGACGGGGAAGTCTTTGGTTTCGGAAGAAAAGATTGATTTTTCTTCGATACTTCAGAATCCAAAACTCATCTTGCCGGAGGATGTGACGGTGGAGAATGCGGGAAAAATTTCTGTGGAAGCGCCTGACGCGGTTTCAAAAGAGGAAAAAATGACGGACGCTGGACCGAAGACAGATGAAATTTTGGAAAAGAAAATCAAAGAAGCAAAGTTCATTCTTTGGAATGGTCCGCTCGGTCAATATGAAGAAGGTTTCAAGGAGCCGACGTTCGTTCTCGCGAAAGCGATTGTGAAAAGCGGGGTGGAAGCGATTGTTGGCGGGGGAGATACTTTGGCGGCAATCCGAGAGCTCGATCTTTTTGATAAATTTTCTTTCGTCTCGACGGGGGGCGGAGCGATGCTTGAATTCCTTGCAAATGAGACTTTGCCGGGCATTCAAGCTTTAGAAAAAGCTTGAAATTTCGGGATTTTTTCAATTTAGAAAAGTTATCCACATTTAGACTCTTTTCATACGTTTAGCGGGAGAGTAATATAGAACGTAAGAGAGAGGCACGTTCTCGTGAGTAATCGTAAAAACGATTCCTTCCGAAAGCGTGCCTTTTGCATTATTAGAAAATTATTAGTTTTATAAGAAAACAAAAATGGAAATACTTCACACTACGCTTCAGGAAAATCACACTTCGTATGCTTCGTGGCACAAAAATCCGAAGAGCTCTTTGGTGCACTTTATTATTTTCATCCTCATCCTCATTTTTAGCCTTCAAACTATCTCCCAAGTTACAGAAAGGCTTGTCGGGGATTCTTTTGCTCCGATACAAGAGACGTCAAAAAATCCCGCCCTTATCTCCAAACATTTGGATATCGTAAAGCAGGAATTGCTCGCTTTTTCTGAGTACCTATCTTCTCCTGAAGGGGAGCTGAATTCAGCTTCTATAATGAGCAGTATCTCTTCACTCGTCGAAAAACACCAGGCGCTTTTCGCTGACCTTATGAATGTGGATCCTTACCGCGCCATTCATTCAGCTTTTACTCCTTCCGATATAGACGGTTTGCCATCTGCGGTTGCTGCTATAGTGGCGGCGGATGGGACGCAGGTAACTCTTACTGGAAAATTTGAGAAGATCCACAGCGACTCGATAGACCCAAATGATCCAATTGCTGATCAATACTTCCTCCTTCTTTCTGATGGTACCGAACAACCCCTTCAATTTACCGGAGAGGCGCCGGAAATAAATTCCACGGTACAAGTCACTATAACCGGCCTTATGCAGGGCGGGATACTTGTCGTCGCTCCGATTTCTCAAAATGTTCTTAATTCGCTTGCGCATGGTCTGGCGGTTACTTCCGGAGATGTGAAAGCTACTGCTGGTGTTGGAATTGACCCCGCTCACAGCACGGGGACTCACACCTATCTCGACATTCTTTTTAAATATCCTGAACAGCCGAGCGGCATTCCAGAAGATCCTGCTACCGAACTTGCAAATTTGAAAGCCTGGAGCGCAGAGCTTAATAGACAGACACTCGGCCGGCTTACTATCATTCCGACCGTCACTCAAGTTTTCGTACTCCCTCAATCTGCGTCTTATTATGCTTCGGTGAAGAACGGATTTTCTCTCGCTTCTGCTGATGCTAAAAAATTAGCTATAGCGGCTGGCTTCGATCCTAATAAGTTTGACTTTGTCTCTTATCGTTTTAACGCCGATCAAGCTATCAGTGCTTGTGCGGGGCTTGCTGTTGTCGGGGGGAAAACTTCTTGGCGCGTGAGCGGCGACGAAGCGACCTTCATCCATGAATTGGCACACAACGCCGGCTTGAATCATGCAAACTTTGAAAATGATCAAGATGGAGCAGTCATTGGTTCCGGATATGCTATGGAATATGGAGATCCAAATGACATTCAAGGCGGCAATATGACTGTTGGCATACCCCCAAAAGGTTTCAATGTTGCCGAACAGGCGGTAGCGCACTGGATTGACCCTGCACAAATCACTTCTCTTTCTCCAAGTTCAAACTCGGGCGGCACCTATCGTATTTATGCTTCTGACCAAGGCGCGAAGAGCGGGGTAAAGTATGCGCTGGATGTTACAAAAGACGCGACTCGCCATTACATGGTCGGACTCCTTGGAAATATTCATACCGTTCTCGGCTCGACTGTTATTAATATGTCAGCGGCGCCGAATTTCTTCACCTCAAACGGCGTTATGCTCTATTTTACATCCGCTCCCAATATCGAGGGCTCGGCGTTGGTCACTACTCACCAATCGATGAAGAAGACGATTATCGGACATCTCTTTCCTGATAGCAGTGCCGCAGCTCTTCTTCCGGGAGAAACATTCTGCGACAAAGATACCACTGATGGTGGTGTGTGCTTCACGCTTCTTAGAAGGGATAATAGCACTACTCCGCCTTCTGCTGATATGAGTGTAAAATTCGGCAGTTTTCCCGGCAATCAAAATCCAAACGCTCCCGTTATCACTGTGCCTGATTCTGTCGCGGCGTATCAAAACGCGACTTTTACGGCAACAGCAAGCGATCCTGATGGAGATCCCGTTACTCTTTCGTGGAACTTTGGCGACGGTACGTACAGTACTGACGCGAACGCAACGAGCGTGAGTAAAATGTATAGCGTACCCGGCACATATACAGTAACAGTCACCGCGTATGACGGAAAAGGAGGGAAAACTCAATCAGCATCAAAAACGATAGCTGTTACTTCGGGCACTCCTCCAAATGATAACTTCGCGAATGCGACAGTGCTCTCGGGCGCAACACCAACAGGAGCGGGAAGCAATGTTGGTGCTACCTCTGAAGCCGGAGAGCCAGCAGAATATCCAGGACTTGCGGGAACCAAAAAGTCTGTCTGGTATCGATGGACTGCTCCAGCGAATGCCCATATGGTCCTTGATACGGCGGGAAGCAGGTTCGCCACGATGGTATCTATTTTTACCGGCTCTGCGGTCAACGCCCTCTCACTTGTGGCTGATGAAAAGCCGACGAACGGGGTATATCATTCGGGTCAAGTGTCATGGGACGCAGTTCTCGGTACGACTTACAATATTGCCCTCTATGGAATAGATGCTACCGGAGCGCAAAGCGCGGGTGACTTTACCTTTGCTGTGAGTACAGTAAGTCAGGCCACTGTAGATGCAGCTGTAGCTGATACTCCTCCAACTATTGCTGAACCAGCAAGCGCTTCTCCCTCTACTACTCCTGACAATACTACGCAGTTGCATGTATCGGGAGCAGACGACAAGGGAGAGCCGAGTCTTACTTATTACTGGACGGTGAAAAGTGTGCCTTCAGGAGCTCACGCAATGTTTTATTTCGTTGATTCCATTGGCCGGGTAATATACGCAAGTCCAATCGGTCATGATGCGAAAAATTTGGAAGCTATTATGAGCGGACCCGGACAGTATGTTTTTGAGGCTCATGTAAAAGATACCGCTGGCCATGTTGTGACGAGCGATGTGACAGTAACTGCAACCGCTGAAGCCGAAAAATTTACCACTATTGCTATTCATCCTCCATTCGCGACAACCTATCCTGCTCCCGCAACTGAACCACTTATCGGCAAGCAATATTATGCCGTCGCTTTGAATCAGCGGGGAAATCCGATGACAACATCAGCGAATATCTCTTTCAATTGGAGCGTCAATGGCGGGGCAACGTTTACTTCAATTCACACGGTTCACGCGGAAACTCCCGGCGAGTATACGGTTACCGCGAGCGCGCAAGGAGTGACAGGAACCGGTATTCTGGAAGTCTTGGGTCACGATGACGTGGTTCGGGTCAATATTATGCGTCCCAACAATGGCGTATCAATAGCGGTCCTTGCTAATTCTGATTATCAATTCAACGCTATTGCCTCAAATATCTCTGGGGTGCAGGTTGTTCCTCAGCCCGCAAAGCACTGGAGTGTAAACGGCGGCGGCGCGATTGATGAAGCAACAGGACTTCTTCATGTCGGCAGTACGCTTGGACGTTATGTGGTATCGGTAAAGACTGGTCCGCAACAAGGGATCACAGATTCAGTAGAGTTTGTTGTAACGAATGACGCAAGTTTGGTACAAACTACTCATACCAATACTCCTCAAACTCCGAATATTCCCGCGGGAGCCGAGCCAGCAGTAAATTCGCCGACAGTAAATTCTCTTGTCTCTGGTTCGTTGCCAAAAATTACAAGCAACATTTCTTCAAGCGCGACTGTCGGACAAGCTTGGAGTTACCCGATCACCGCTTCCAATAATCCTACGGGGTTTGGTGTTACGAATCCGGCATCCTGGATGAGCGTGAATACAGCCACGGGAGTTATTTCAGGTACTCCGACTGGTGCCGGAACATATCGTCTCATTATCACTGCGACAAATGCGACAGGGAAAGGGAGTGCTATTCTCACTCTGACCATTGCTTCGAATGGTGTTGTCGCGAATCCAACCCCGTCTAGCAGCACGCCAACTCCTACTCCAGTTAGAAGCGCGACTCCAACACCCGTGCCTCCGGTAGCCGACTCAAGTCAGACGGTAGCGAAAATTTCTATTTCGCCAACCAGTCCTTCAGTATCGCGGGGCGGTTCCCAGCAGTTTACTGCTGTGGTTCAAAATGCAAACGGAGATGTTCTTTCAACTGCTGTCCATTGGAGTACAAATATAACTAGTACCCACAGGATTGATGCTAACGGACTTTTCACTTCAGATGCTAATGATCCTATTGGGTCTGCGGCTATCATCGCTTCAGTTCCCGGTACAAACGGAACAGCAACTAAATTTGGCTACACTACGGTAAAAATAATCGCTCCGTAATCAATTAGATTACTAAAGCTAATGGAAAAGCCGCGCCCTTAAAAAGGCCGCGGCTTTTGATTCTAAAGTTTTTTTCGAAGCTTCTGCACGTTTCCCTCAAGATCTTTTTTATCGCCTTTTACTTTATCATTCGGAAATACCCAGATGTGGGCATGAGGAACTTCATCACCAATTATTTTTGAGAGAATCCAATCTGTATTGAATGCTTTTCTTTGCGTCAGAGCGATTTTTTTTACCAACTCGAAATATTCGCCCGCATTCGGAACATCCCATACCCATCGGTAGTGTTTCTTGGGGATAACTTGTGTATGTCCTGGGGATTGGGGGTTGATATCTAGAAAAGCCAGAAAATCACTGTCCTCGTAGACAATATGAGCGGGGATCTCTTTTTTCACAATTTTGCAAAAGATGCAATCGTCTTCCATAGGTATATATTATAGAGGGAGAAAAAGAAAATGGAAACTAAGGAGAATGTGCTTTACACCCACCTTTACCGACACTATAATGATTGAATCATAAGCCTGTATTCAATTATTCCAAACTATGTCTTTTTTTGATTCATACAAGAAGGGGAAAGAGGCGGGTCAGGGAAAGACTGAAAAAGCGAAAGATCCTTCATTACATAAGGCCGAGACTGGTCCAGATATTACTGCGATTTTGCGCGATCCCGAAAGAAGCCATTTGTTTGGGGCGATGCTCGAAAGATTTGAAAAAGAGGGCGAGGAAACTGTTGAACTTTCGAAGAGGCTGGCGGAAGGGAAACTCGAAGGAAAAGATCTGGAGCAATTAGAAAAATTTCGCATCTATTTTAACGAGGTATCGAACAGAGCTGCCGAGGTTGCTGGCTCCATTACTCCTGAACTCATAGCGAGGCTCGCTTATCATTCTCCTGGACTTAAGAAAATCATTGGTCTTGTTGGTCCGGACAAAGTTACCCATATTTTGAAACAAGAGATTGGAGAACTTGCTCATACAGACCCGTCAAATTTTGAGAGTATCTCTGTTTATCTTGATAATCTCGCGAAATTTCAAGGAGGTGAATTGAAGGAAGCTGAAAAAAGAATTCAACAGACAGTGAAGAAATATGGGGTTAACCAGGATAGTTATCGCGAAGCAATGCTTATAGAAGATCCAGATAAGCGAAGCAAAGCTCTGCAAAAAATAGTACGCGAAAAATTTGGCAAACTTAAAACAGCTCTTGATTTGGCATCATTCCGGACTATTTCAGAAAAGAAGGCGTTCGAGCTTGATGCTAACCGTGGCGACATTGAAAACACCGTCTTGGAGCTTGATCAAAGGATGAAGATGATAGGGGATGCTTTGGACTTTACCATCTCCAATAACGATTCTGTTCGGTCCGCGGTTTCCAGAGAGATTTCGGGAAAATCGCCAGAGATAACAAGAAAACAATCTTTTTCTGGCGCGATGGCGACTGCTCTGACCGAAGAGAAATTCAATGAAGAGTGGCAGACAGAAAAAAGAGGGATTAGCGGTTGGGAAAAGCTTGACGAAGGGGAAAAAGAAAAACGTTTCGAAGAATTCAAGAAAAAAAGAATTAATAAAGAAGAGGAGAAGAAAAAAGAAGGATTTTGGAGTCTGGTCAATTCCACTTTTTCTATCCCGCTTATAGGCAGTAGGAAATTGTCAGTATAAAAATATATGTCAGAAAAAAAATTAGGAGAGTTGTACAAAAAATTTCTCGCTGTTGCTAACACGGAAGGCGAAGACGCGGCTCGGAAATTTCTCACCGATCATTTTAGCGATTTCCCGGAAGATATCCAGAGTAAAATAACTTCGGCTTTTTTTGAGGAATCTCTGCAGGATGAAGCGCTCGAAAAAAAACAAATCACGGGTATTCAAACTGAAGCGCTAGACGCAATGTCGCAGCTAGAAAAGATGAAAAGGGTGCTCGAGGATGCGCTTCGGATCAAAAATCTCCAATCCGAGCTTTCTTCGTGATTTTTTTCTCCCAATATCGCGTTTTTGAATGGTGATATAATGTTCTCTATGAAGTCTTATTCTACCCGGGCATGCTTGCCGAAAGATGCTGAAAAGGAGTTGGAAGCTTTTCCGGAGCTCACTCGTCACCTTTTATTTCATCGGGGTATACAAAATGGTGAAGATGCTAAAACATTTTTAAATCCTGATTATATTTCGCATGTCCATGATCCGTTCCTTCTCTCTGGAATGGAGAAAGCGGTGCAGAGAATTTTGAAAGCGATAGAAAAAAAGGAAAAAATTTGTATCTATAGCGATTACGACATGGACGGAATTCCGGGAGCAATCGTTCTCTCTGATTTTTTCAAAAGAATTGGCTACAAAGAAAATATTCGAGTTTATATTCCGCATCGCCACGACGAGGGGTTTGGATTGAATCATGATGCGATAGAAGACATTGCAAAGGAGGGTGCGAAGCTTCTCATTACTATTGATTGCGGAATTGCTGATCCGAAAGAAGTGGCCCACGCAAATTCGCTTGGTCTTGATGTTATTGTCACCGATCATCATCTGCCTGGGAAAATTTTACCCGAAGCGTTTGCGATCATAAATCCGAAATGTTCTCCGGAGTACCCATTTCAAGATCTTTGTGGTTCTGGGGTTGTGTTCAAACTCGTCCAGGCGCTTCTCTTGAAAAATGATTTTGGTTTGAAAGAGGGAACAGAGAAGTGGCTACTGGACATGGTCGGCATGGCGACCTGTTCGGATATGGTTCCGCTTGTGGGTGAGAATCGTGTTTTTGCGCAATATGGTTTGAAAGTACTACGCAAATCTCCTCGTGTGGGCCTCGTAAAATTTTTTGCAAAGAACCGCGTCAATCAGCGCGATCTTACCGAAGATGATATTGGTTTTACTATTGCTCCGAGAATAAACGCCGCGTCTCGAATGGGCGATCCGATGCAGGCCTTTCGACTTCTCTCGACGGATGATGAGGCGGAAGCAGACGAGCTCTCTGATTATTTGAATCAGGTGAACGATGAACGCAAAGGCGTAGTTGCATCGATGGTCAAAGAGATGAAGAGGAAAATTTCAGAGCGGTTTGCCAAGAAAGAGATGCCGAAAGTTTTGGTGATGGGAAATCCGCTTTGGCGCCCATCGCTTTTGGGACTGGCAGCGAATACTTTAATGGAAGCTCATTCTCGGCCGGTATTTTTGTGGGGCAGAGACGGAGGAGATGGAGAAGGTGCGCTTAAGGGCTCGTGCAGATCGGATGGGAGCGTATCTCTCGTCGGACTTATGCAAGCAACACGCCCAGGAGTATTTGCGGAATTTGGCGGGCACCATATGGCCGGAGGATTCACTGTCATATCAGACAAAGTTCATTTTCTTGAAGAAGAATTGGAACATGCATATGAGAAAGCGCGGGAGGCGTATGAAAAACCGGACGCCCTTGTGGCGGATAAAAAACTTTTGCTCGAAGATGTAAATTGGCAGACCTACGGTGAGATAGAAAAGCTCGCTCCGTTTGGGGTGGGGAATGCGAAACCTGTTTTTCTTTTTGATAAAGTCGCGATCGAAGAAGTAAAGCAGTTTGGGAAAGAGAAAAATCATCTCGAGCTTATCTTTAGAAAAGCAGACGGCAGAAAGGTTTCAGCAATTTCTTTCTTCTCTTCACTTAAAGATTTTGAGGTGCCAATCGAAAAGGGAAGTTCAGTTAATCTTGTCGCCTCGATGGAAAAATCTACCTTCAGAAATTTTCCTGAATTACGATTACGGATTATTGACATTGTATAATATTTAGTATATAATATAACTCGGTAGTTTTTCGATAACATTCACTCTTTTGGGAGACCGGGATCATGTTGATTCTCAGAGATTTTTTCCTTTTGGGCCTAGCCGGCCTTGGGATGGAAGTGGTGTTCACCTGGTTCTTCGCAGCGAAGAGAAACCAGACGAACGTCGTTCATCACCGGATGGCAATGGGGTATAGCCACCCCTATTTCATCATCACTTACGGAACTGTCGCGCTTTTGTTTGCGTGGCAGGGCAGTGCAATTTTCGAGTGGCATTGGATCGGGAGATACTTCTTTTTCACAGCGTATGCGTTCGTCCTCGAGGCGTTGCAGAACCTGTGTTTAAGACTCATCCACGGCCAAGGGCCTTGCGAAGAAGTCTACCGTAGGTCGGGGAAGGCACTTTTCGGCGGATTGGTCCGCTGGGACTTCCCATTTTATTTCGGTGGTGCTGGATTTTTGTTCCAGCTCGCCTACCAGTCAATGCACTAGAGAGATTGAAGGAGGGGAAAATGTTGAGATATCTCGGTGCAGAGACGCTCTTTTTGATGATGATCACCTTGATGCTTTTGGTGGTCTTCATTGTCGCGTGCTTAAGGCCGGTCTTTTAGTATCGCCGATCCGGAGAGGGTCGGCGGTTTTTTTATGTTACAATTTTGCAATGAAAAAGGACGAAATAATTATTTTCACCGACGGGGCCTCTCGCGGAAATCCAGGGCCGGGCGGGTGGGGAGCGGTGATAGCGTTTAGCGGCGAGCGTGGAGCGGATGGCGTGCATGCAAATTCAGCAGAAATGCGGGTTACTGAAATCGGTGGCAGTGAGAAAAAGATCACAAACAATAGGATGGAATTAACCGGAGCAATAGAGGCTTTTAAGTTTCTTTCTTCCTATCCGCTCGCCGCTAAACGCTTTACGCTGTTCTCTGATTCAAGCTATCTTTTGAATGGCATAACTAAATGGGCAAAGGCGTGGGAAGCGAATGGTTGGAAGACAAAAACAAAAGAAGATGTGCAAAATCGAGATTTGTGGGAGAAACTTCTTGATGCGATAGATGGCAAAAATATTGAATGGAAATATCTCGGTGGCCATGTGGGAATCGCCGGAAACGAGCGCGCGGATGAGATCGCAACTTCTTTTGCAGATGGAAGACCGACGAAGCTTTATAACGGAGTGCTTTCCGGATACGGGAGAGACATTTTGAATTTCGATCTCGACAAATCTCTCGCAAAAGAAAAAAGCGCTTCGCGCGCTCATTCGAACGCGAAAGCTTATTCATACTTAAGTCTTATCGATGGGGTGCTTATCAAACATTCGACTTGGGCGGACTGCGAAAAGCGAGTAAAAGGCAAAAAAGCGAAATTTCGCAAAGCCCTCTCGGCTGAAGACGAACAAGCTATTATGAAAGAGTGGGGCGTGAAATAGCAATGCAAAATAAAACTTTTTATATCGTCCTCTCCAGTTTTATTTTGGGAGTTTTTCTTCGATCGTTTTGGGAAATAAGTTTTACGCTTTCCGTACTCCTCTGTCTCGTGAGTGGTGCTGTACTTTTTTATATTTGGTATGTCCGTCAGAAAGAAGAGAGCGGTGAAAATTTTTCTAAGACGATAGTCACCGCGTCGCTCTGCCTCCTTCTCATATCTCTAGGTATCCTTCGTTACAGCATTTCCGAGCGAGGCCGCTACCCGCTTCCTGAAAGGTTTGTCGGGCAAAAAGTTTCCGCCGAGGGTGTCATTACAGAAGAGCCCGATATTCGTGATACTTACCAGAGGCTTACGATTATTCTCCAAAAGATCGCGTCTACTGCTGTTTCGGCGAAAATTATTACAAAAGCCGATCGTTATGCCAATTTTCATTATGGCGATCGAGTCAGTCTCTCTGGTGCGATTACGAAGCCGGAAAATTTTGAACCAGAAGCCGGCGCGCGGGCATTTGATTACGTTTCGTATCTGGCGAAAGACGCTATTTATTATGAGATGAAATTTCCCAAGATTTCTTTGATCGGAGAGGGAGAGGGAAATCCAATTCGTTCCGTACTTTTCAAGATAAAAAATAATTTTATCGAGCACATAAACGCCATTCTTTCTCCTCCGCACTCCTCGCTCCTTTCGGGGCTTTTAGTTGCGGGAAAAGGATCGCTCGGCAAAGATCTGCAAGACGAATTTGTGCGAGCCGGCGCGATTCAGGTCATTGTCCTTTCCGGGTACAACGTTACTTTAGTTTCTGACGCAATCACGAAAGCACTCTCATTTTTACCTCGCACTTCCGCTCTTTCGTTCGGCGCTCTCGGCATTATCCTTTTTGTTGTCTTAGCAGGAGGAACAGCGAGCATCGTGCGCGCGGGGATTATGGCACTCGTGGTGATTTTGGGAAAAGCTTTTGGGCGCCGATATGATGTTTTGCGCGCACTTTGTATTGCTGGAGCGCTTATGATTATCGTCAATCCAAAAATTTTAGCATTCGATCCCTCCTTCCAGTTATCTTTTCTAGCTACGCTCGGTCTTATTCTAGGAGCTCCGCTTATTGCACCTCACCTCTTATTTCTTCCCATCCGTTTCAAAATAAGAGAAACAGTGACAGCTACGATTGCAACGCAGATTTTTGTCTTGCCGTTTCTTTTATATCAGATCGGAAATCTTTCGCTTGTCGCTCTTTTCACCAACACGCTCATCATGATGTTCGTGCCTTTTACGATGTTTGTAGGTTTTCTTGCCACACTTCTTAGCTATATTTCAATCGCACTGGCTTTTCCTCTCACCCTCATTTCGTATGTTTCTCTCTGGTATGAGCTTTTTGTGGTCCACTTTTTCTCTTCGCTCCCATTTGCAGCGGTTCAGATTCCTTGGTTTCCTTGGTGGCTTATGTCTGCCCTTTATGTTCTTTATGCAAGGATACTTTTTCGATTTTACACAAGACGTGAGAATGTGGGGGATTTATTCAAAAACCAGCTATAAATAGAGCCACGCCGTGAACCTGCTAAGGTTGACGACGCGGGATGGGGATAACTGCCCTTTGCAAACCGAGTTGGCGGGGGTATTCTTAATCGCAAGAGAGACTTCTCAATATTTTGAGGAAAGCGATGACCATAAGAGTGGCATCGAGTTTTTTGTCTTTAAAAAAGATTTAAGTGTCGTCATTCATTAATCACATTATAAATAATCAATTATCACAATGAGAAAACCTATTCTCGTCGGTTTCGCGCTCCTCGCATTCACTATTATCTCGCCTTTTCTCGCGGGGACAAACTTACTGTTTACTCCTGTAGGAAATCAAGTTGCACAGGCCGCAGGCCAAACTATCACCATTACCTATCCGGTGGGCGGGAACTTTGCTCCGGGCCAGGCGATGAATATTGCTTGGTTTGCAACCGGGCTCAACACTCAAAATAATAGTCTTGGTTTAACTGTATATACTGCTGGACGCACACTTCTTTCTACAGTAGTGGGGAATCCTGTTTCTGGAGGAGTGGTTTCCTCTTTTGGCTCGTATCCTTGGGTCATCCCAGCCTCTGCGCCTGCTGGTAATTACACTGTCTATATGAGTACTGTAAGCTCATATGCCCAAAGCAGTTTTACCATTGTACTTCCGACTCCAACCCCGGCGCCAGTCCCGGTTCTTCAGGTTTCTTCTGGTGTTCAGCCAGCACCCTTACTTACGCTTGGTTCTGTATCAAATTACCCCGTGCTAAATGTAAATCTTACGGCAGTGGGGGGTAATCTTGCTGTGAACTCGCTTTCAATGGATGCTACGGCAACATCAACAGGCACTTCAACGAATCCTTCCAATATTATTAGTCTTGTTGGAGCGTATAATGCCTCGAGTACGCTTGGTACCACCACTTCTTCCACGGGTAGTACCACAGTAATGCGCACTTTTACCGTAAATCTCCGTCCACCTCTTGCGATTCAAAGAGGAACTACTCAGACTGTTACTTTCAAGATAAACACTACTACCACTCCCGGAAAACTTTACTTCTCTTTTGCTGGAGCGACTGTTACCCTTCCCGGGATTCTCGCTCCATACTCGTCGATTGTGAATGGTCCATTCGGCTTTAATTTGTCTAAATTGGCATTTCGGGCGCCAGATTTGGGAAATCTAGCAGAGTTGTCTGGGGGTATTCATAAGAATGTGAATGTGGTAGAACAATTCGCCTCTGTTCTAGAGTCCTTCGGACATTTTCTTGGGTTTTAAAATCAGGTAGAAAAGTAGCAGCAAAAAATCGGCCCTCTGGCCGATTTTTTGCTGCACCCATTTTTCTATTTCTGTGCGTTCGCGAAATTTTTTTCGATTGTCTCCCAATTCAGATTTTCAAAAAATGCTTCGACATACTTTTTCTTTTCGGACGGAATGTAATCGAAGAGGTATGAATGTTCCCACATATCAAGCATAAGAACAGGACGAGTATCAGTGAGCTGTCCTAAATGCTGTTCATCCATCCATGCATGAGTAAGCTGTTTTGAATTCGGGTCCCAGAGCATCATTGCCCAGCCAATACCGCGAGTGAGCGCGATTGATTTAAATCCCTGAAGCCAAATTTCAAACGATGGTGCTTGTTTTTCTATCTGCGCCTTTAGTTTTGAACCAGAAGAAAGACCCTTCGCTCCGCCTTCTAGTGAGTGGAAGTAGTATTCATGATTTCTCATACCGTCGAATTCAAATGAGAATCGGCGCTGGAGTTCTCCTAAGGCATAAGCATGTTTTTCAGAATCTGCCATGTATTCAGCGATTTTTTCTAGTATCAAATTGGCGTTTTTCACATATCCTGCATAGAGTTTCAGGTGCTCTGTAATAGTTTTTTCCGAGATTCCCTTAAGAGCGGGAATAGTGAACTTTTGCTCTTCATATTTTTGCATATGGGTGTGGATTAGTAGTGATAAAAATCAAGTATAGCATGATACTATGGACGTATGAATCCCGTTAGAGATATTTTGTTATGTACTATGTCTATATACTCAAAAGTGAAAAGAGCGGGAAGTGGTATACCGGAAGTACGGATGATTTACGGAAACGCTTAAAACAGCATAATGATGGAAAATCAACATATACAAGAGCCCATCGACCGTTTATACTTATATACTATGAAGCATGTTCTATTGAAGGAGACGCAAGGTCGAGAGAATTATTTCTTAAATCTGGCATGGGTAAACGCTACCTCAAAAATAGGCTTAAGCGTTTCCTATCTCTAACGGGATGAAAATCCTTCTCATTAACAACGGGGAAGTGCTCTCCGACAAGCTACAAAAAGCTTTGCAGATAAAACACACCGTCGATGTCATTGATTGGAAAAAAGATGAAGTAGGGGACGAAAATAAATACGATCTTATTATTTTGGCTGGCGGTCATGCTGATCCGGTAGTAGGGAATGACAAGATGCTCAAATCAGAAATGGATCTTATCAAAAGAACCAAAAAGCCACTTCTCGGAATTTCTTACGGATGCGAGCTTGTGGCGTTCGTATTTGGAGGTCATCTTGAGAAATTGGAACCTGCTCGAAAAGGGAATGTCGATGTGAATGTCGTCGAACCAGATCCATTGTTTGCAGACTGCAGGCATTTCAAGGCGTTTGAAAATGAGCGCTGGGTCATTACCGATGTTTCTCACGATCTCCAGCCTTTAGCTTTTTCTTCTTTTGGTATCGAAGCGTTGAAACACGTTTCTCGCCCTATTTATGGACTCCAATTTGACCCAGAGGCGTTTGAAGAAGCTGCGTCTGGAGAAAAAATTCTCTCTAACTATTTTAAAATTCTTGAAAGCAGTGTCGCTTAGATGGAGTATTTAAAAGCACATCGACGCTCTGCACTCCTTCTTTTTCTTTTGATTATAAATATTTCTATCTGGTATGCCGTGTCGGCAGAGAGCCGGCATGGCGTTTTGACTGTTGCTGTTTTAAATATCGGCCAAGGCGACGCGATATTCATCGAAGCGCCAAATGGAAATCAAATTATTGTTGATGGAGGTCCTGATCAAAGATTGCTTTCAGAGTTGGGCCACGTCATGCCGTTCTATGACCGTTCGATCGATATGATCATAAATACCAATCCTGATTCGGATCATTACGCTGGATTTTTGGATTTACTGAAATCATACAAAGTCGGTGAGTTTATGGAATCTGGAACAGTTTCAGATACGCCGACTTATCACGAACTGGAAAAAACTGTAGCAGAAAAACACATTCCCAAAATCATTGCGAAGAGGGGAATGAAAATTCTGCTCGACAAAGATGTTTCTCTGTATGTTCTCTATCCTGATCGGGACGTTTCGAATTGGACTTCAAATAACGGCTCAATTGTGATGAAGCTCGTCTATGGAGACACCTCATTTCTTCTCCAGGGTGATGCAACCGCAGAAGTGGAGAAATATCTCATCTCTCTCGAGAAATCTCCGGAATCGAGAGGTTACGGAGGGCTTTCCGGACAAGTACTCAAAGTTGGACACCATGGCTCCCGCACTTCAACTTCAGAAGAATATGTAGAAGCTGTGTCTCCCGAATACGCGGCAATTTCAGACGGGAAAAATAATCGTTACGGTCATCCGCATAAAGAGACGCTTGAAACGCTTCAAAAAAATAATGTAAAAATCCTCCGCACCGATTTGCAGGGGAGAATTATTTTTGAGTCTGATGGAGAAACTATCGCGGTAAAGTAAAAACTACCGCGAGGCAGTGAGAAATGGGAAGGGACCCATTTCGCAAGACCTTTTGAGATTTTTTGGAGAAAAATCCAAAAGGTGTACAGCTCCTGTAAGGAGTTTAAATTATATTAGTCCCGCTTTCTTGAGAACCGGGTAAGCCCCGTGTTTCTGAATAGTCTTGAGTCCTTTTGTTGAAATAGTAACAGTAATGAATTTTTTGAGTTCAGGAACATAAATCTTCTTTTTCTGAAGATTCGGGTAGCTTCGAGTCATCCCGGTAGGGTTGAACTGGGTTGCACGAGTTCGGTTTGAATATCCGCCCCGCATCATTGAAGTTTTTTTGGTTATTGCGCAGATTTTTGCCATATATTTCCTTTTTAGAGAAGTGCGCTCTATGCTATCATAGAAGAATCTCCATGGCAATTATTACCCTTTTTGAATTTGTAATACTCATTTTTTCGATCGTGCTCCATGAGGTGAGCCACGGCTACATGGCTAATTACCTTGGTGATCCAACCGCCAAATATGCAGGCCGGCTGACTTTAAATCCCATTAAGCATGTTGACCCGTTTGGCTCTATTGTTCTCCCCATTCTCTCATTTATAACAGGAGGATTCATCATCGGCTGGGCGAAACCAGTTCCATACAATCCGTACAACTTACGAAACGGCAAAACGGGGGAGGCACTCGTCGCTCTTGCTGGTCCTCTTTCGAATCTCGCAATCGCTCTTATTTTCAGTTTTGTCATTCGTCTTGGGCAAAATCTTTTGCCTTCTTCTTTCGTACTGATAGCGGGTTTCGTCGTCTATATCAATCTCACTCTTATGCTCTTTAATCTCATCCCCGTTTTTCCTCTCGACGGTTCTCGGATTCTCTTCTCTTTTCTACCCGTCAGGTTTCGATATATAAAGGATTGGTTTGAAAAATATTCTCTCTTCTTCCTCCTTATTCTTATATTCTTTTTTCTCCAGCCGTTCTCTCATCTCGTGGACGCTCTTTTCAATTTTTTCGTTCCGTAATCTCTTTTCCTCGGGGCGGGAGCACTACACAATAAATCCTTCTTGGAAGCCACATCTTTTTGTGATTAACTATTGGTGATGAATCCCGTAGTAGAAAATGGCATTGGAGCGAAACAAGAATTTTTTCAATAAATATGAAAAAGTCGGAATTATCAATACATAATATAGAAATCGCATACTTGCTCCAAGGGAGCGATGCCATTTTTCACTAACCGGATGAAAGTGCTTATTGCAGTATCGGTATCGGGGATAAAACAATCCGACCATCTCATGCATATGGTGAAAGAGGATCCGAAAAATATCGCTATTATTTCCTACGGTTCAAAATCTTCCGCTACGAATGATGATCGAAGTGCCATCATCAACATGACCACAAATAAAAATGTGTTGCGCTCGATGGCGCTCGCTTCTCCTGCTGAGTGGGTTCTTTTTCTTGACGATTCTGTATATTTGCCAAAGGGCTCTATCGAAAAATTCTTAAAAGAAGGCAAAGAAATCATGGGAGGGTGGTATCAAAGTTCTGGCGCAGTCGTCTGGAGCACACTTTCCGAAAACAAGGAAGGACGATTTGAATTTTTTACGAAACCCGAAAAGGGTACTGCTGAAGTGGGAGCGCTTGGTCTCGGCTGTCTTATGGTCCACCGTCCAACACTTATGAAAATCGCTTTTGAACCTGGCTTTGAGCACGTCTCTCTTATAGATGGAATGAAACAGAAGGACGGCCCGTTCCCGCATATGGGAGATGCTCTGGCCTTCGCTTTTTCTGCAAAAAAGATCGAAGAGAAAATTGCGATGGTGGGAGATGTTGTCTGTGGGCCGGAAATGCTCGCAAAAGAAGAAAAAACAAAATAATTCTATGCCTAAAGTACTTGCGATCATCCCCACAAAAGCAGAGATCGAGCCGAGAGCCCTGAAAGCTCTTCAAGCTCAAGACTATCCGGATTTCGGATTCCTCAATACTGTTCTTCAACCGACGAACCTCCATCCAGATCCGGAAAAAAATCGCGTAACGAATATCGTGGTGAATCGAAACTATGCTCGCAGGCTCGCCCTCGCGACCGACGCGGAATGGTTTTTCTGGATTGATTCTGATGTTGTTATTCCTCCTCATACTATTTCTGAATTTATGCGCCACCGTCTTCCTTTTATGGGAGGCTGGTACAAAAAGATGGCGGGGAATGATTGGGTATCAAGCCGATGGGTTGCAGAAGGCCTTTTCTATCTTTTTCAAGAACCGCAAAGGGGAGTTCAGCCGGTGGACATGATGGGACTTGGGTGCGTTATGATGCATCGCAAAGTTTTGGAGCGGATTGATTTCAAGCCAGGCACGGAAGTCTATTTACGAGACGTCTTTGGGCGAAGTTATTTCTATGCGGAATGCATGTATTTTTGCCAAGAGGCCATTCAGAACGGCATTCGCCCGCACATCCTCGGAAGCATCATTTGCGACCATATAGAGAAGAAAGTAGGGTAGGAATCTGTATTTAGAAATGAACCAGAAAAAAGTATATTCTCTCGTTGGGTATATAACCTCTTTTTATGACGCTCTGGCTTCTCTCGTCGGATATAAAAAATCTGTCGAGTATTTTGTCGCGCAACTGCCGTTTCCTGAAGATGCCGAAATAAAAGTGTTAGATGCAGGATGCGGAACGGGATTGTATTCATTCGCAGTATTGAAAAGATTCAAAAACGCAAAAGTCATTGCGTTTGATTTGAATAAAAAATTAGTTGAATATGTTGCGACAAAAGCATCTAGAAATGTATTGTCTGACCGACTGAGCCTATTTACAGCCGATATTTCGGGGCCACTTACAGAAATTGAAGATAAGAAATTTGATTTAATAATAACCGCGGGGGTCTTGGTGTATGTACCACACGAGAAAACTGTCAGGAATCTTTCCCGCTTTCTCGTTATGGGAGGGTATTTCTTCGACTCTCCGAATAGAGACAGCACCTGGGGTAGATTTGTTTGCAAAATATATGCCTGTAGACCATATCCTGCAGAGGAAGACATCTCTGTCTTTGTCGATAATGGGTATGTGCTAGAGAAAGATATAAAAGTATCAAAGAACCCGGCCGCCTCATTTAAAGACGCCCATATTTTTAAGAAGACCGGGGCTTTAGCACCGTAGGTATCTGGGCTTGCTTTTTTCCCTCTATTTCGATAGAGTACTGAGACTGTTTTCAAGCAGTTTTTATTTTGTAAATGCCGACAATCAATCAATTAATCAAGCGAAAACGAGTTCCGCTCAAACGCAAGCCAAAAGCGGTTGCTTTGATGCGCTCTTTTAATGCTTTGAAGAACCGACCGAAATTCCTCCCATCTCCATTCAAGCGAGGTGTGTGCACGAAAGTAACCACAAAGACTCCAAAGAAACCAAACTCTGCTATCCGAAAGATCGCTCGTGTACGACTCACCAATGGTCTTGAAGTTACGGCTTACATTCCAGGAATCGGCCACACTCTTCAGGAACACTCCGTAGTGCTTCTTCGAGGGGGACGAGTAAAGGATGTCGGACTTCGCTACACTATTGTACGAGGAGTTCTCGATGCGACTGGCGTAGAGAAGAGAATGAAAGGACGAAGTTCATACGGCGCAAAGAAACCAAAGGCTGCCAAAACAGCGTAAAGCGTGAAGCGGTTAGGAAATTCAAAAAATAAATTACCAAATAATTACTATACGCTCCCCGCTAAACGCTATCCGCTATCAAACACATGCGAAGAAAAATAAAAAACCGAAAAGTTGTTGGCCCTGATATGGTATTCAATTCTCCACGCGTGGCGAAGTTTACCAATTACCTCATGCTCTCTGGCGAGAAAAGTATTGCTCGAAAGGTTGTTGCGGATACATTTGAGCTTCTCAAAGAAAAAGCAAAAGTAGCTGATCCTGTAGAATTTTTGGAATCTGCTCTTAAGAACACGACTCCTCTTATGGAAGTCCGCTCACGACGAGTCGGAGGCGCCAACTACCAAGTTCCCCGAGAAGTCCGAAAAGAAAGACAGCAAGCGCTTTCAATGAAATGGATTATCGAAGCTGCCCGCTCAAAGAAAGGAGCAAACATGCACAAAAAACTCGCTGATGAAATCATCGCAGCTGCGAAGAATGAAGGGGAAGCGGTAAAGAAGAAAGAGAATACTCATAAGATGGCTGAAGCAAATAAGGCATTTGCCCATTTCACCTGGTAAGTTATCTTAAATAATCTTAAAAAAGATCCAAAATGGATCTTTTTTGTTGTATACTTATCTAATATGAATCTAAAAGATCTTCTTAGGAGACCAGAATTTTATGATATTTTTGGCGTACCGATTTGGATTTTTCTTATTGTATTGACAATTTGGTCTTTAAAAACTGGCTTACCAATGCCGACGTGGACGATTATTGTTCTACTTTTCATTGGAATTCTTGGACTGATTGTCGATGGCGGAATGGTTTTTGCAAAGTTTTTGAGAAAGGGAAACAGATAAAACTTTTCCCTTTGCTTTTTTTCAACTTTTACGGTACTCTAGTGTCACGTTAATCAGGGCCTTCGGGCTTTTTATATTTACAAATAAATCATGGAAAGAGACTATCCACTCGCAAAAGTTCGTAACTTCGGAATCATCGCGCACATCGACGCCGGAAAGACCACCACGTCCGAGCGAATTTTGTATTACACCGGAGAAATTCATAAGATCGGCGAGGTGCACGAAGGAGAGACGACGACTGACTGGATGGAACAGGAACGAGAACGAGGTATCACGATTACTGCCGCTGCGATTACTTGTTTCTGGAACAAGACCGATCTTCCAGACCGCTCAAAGAAAGAAACAAAATATCGTTTCAATGTTATCGATACCCCAGGGCACATCGACTTTACTGTGGAAGTGAAGCGATCTCTTCGCGTGCTCGACGGTGCTGTCGTGGTATTCGACGGAGTAGCCGGTGTGGAACCCCAATCAGAAACCAACTGGAGATACGCGGATGAAGGAAACGTGCCCCGAATCTGTTTCATCAACAAGCTCGACCGAACAGGTGGAAGCTTCGAGCGATCATTCCAATCAATTCTCAATCGTCTCAATAAAAACGCTGTGCGAATGCAGCTTCCTATCGGAGAAGAAGAAAAATTCGAGGGAGTTATCGATCTTCTTAAAATGAAAGCGTTCTATTTCGAAGGAGAAATGGGAGGCACTATTGTTGAAAAAGAAATTCCTGCCGAATATCTTGAATCTGCACAGAAATACCGAAATGAGCTCGTAGAAAAGATCGTTGAACGAGATGAGAAACTCATGAATGAGTATTTTGAAGGAAAAGTTCCTCCTGTGGATGTTTTGAAAAAACTTCTTCGAGAAGCGTGTCTCAAAGTAGAAATCGTTCCTGTATTTACCGGTTCTGCACTCAAAAACAAAGGAGTTCAGCTTGTGCTCGACGCCGTCGTTGATTATCTTCCATCTCCGCTCGATATTCCACCTATTAAAGGAATTGATCCAAATACAGATCAGATTATTGAACGACACGCTGATGATTCTGAACCATTTGCTGCACTCGCATTTAAACTCCAAAGCGATCCATTCGTTGGACAGCTTACTTTCTTCCGCGTCTATTCTGGGACACTTGAAGCAGGTTCATACATCTACAACGTCACAAGTGGAAAGAAAGAAAGACTCGGCCGAATCGTTAGACTTCAGGCTGACAAGCGTGAAGAAGTGAAGAAAGTATTCGCTGGAGAAATTGCCGCTGCTGTGGGACTGAAAGAAGCAAAGACTTCTGATACCTTCTGTGATGAAAATCATCCAATCATTCTTGAAAGAATTAAATTCATGGAGCCGGTGATCTCCCTTCGAATCGAACCAAAGACAAAAGCCGACCAGGAGAAAATGGGATTTGCCTTGAAGCGTCTTTCTGATGAAGATCCTACTTTTAAAGTGGTTGCCGATTCTGAAACAGGGGAGACGGTTATTAAAGGTATGGGAGAGCTCCAGCTTGAGATCATGGTTGACCGAATGAAACGAGAATTCGGAGTGGAAGCAAATGTCGGCAAGCCTCAAGTGGCATACAAAGAAACGATTCAGGGCAGTGCTGAAGCTGAACACAAATACATCAAACAATCTGGAGGTAAGGGACAATACGGACACGTGCGCATTACGATCAAACCTCTTGAACCGCTTGAGCTTGCAGAAGGAAAGAAAATTCCGAAGAACGTACACCGAGAAGAAGAATTTGAATTCATCGACAATATTAAAGGAGGTGTTATCCCAAATGAATTTATTCCTGCTGTTGAGAAAGGTGTGAAGGAAGCAATGGAGCGAGGAATTGTTGCTGGATACAAAATGGTAAATGTTTCTTGTGAACTTACCTTCGGTTCATACCACGACGTGGACTCGTCTGAAATCGCTTACAAAATTGCCGCTTCGCAAGCTTTCCAAGATGCTGCAAAACGAGCAAAGCCAGTTATTCTTGAGCCGATTATGAAAGTGGAAGTTGTCACACCTGATAAATTCATGGGAGACATCACTGGACACTTGAGTTCGAAGCGAGCGGTGATCGATGGTATGAGCGAGAGGGGAATGAACAAAGTGATTGATGCAAAAGTTCCGCTTGCTGAAATGTTCAGTTACGTCACTACTCTCCGCTCGATGTCAGAAGGCCGAGCAAGCTACACGATGGAATTTGATCACTATGAGGCTGTACCGCCGAATGTGGCTACTACTATTATTGAAGCTAGAAAGTAATCTTTTGTTTATTTTGAGCGAACTGCTTCGTTGGAAGCTTGCGTTTGCTTCTGCGCTGTAGGAGTACTACAGCTTAGGCGCAAGCCGCACTTCCGCCTCGCATTTCATCTCAAAATAAACAAAATCTCTATTACTCTCATGCACGAAAAAAGGCCCTACTAGGACCTTTTTTCGTGCTGTGGATAACATTGACAAAAAGCCTATTTTACTGTTAAATTAATATAGCTTAGGATCTGTTTCCGAGCGATGCAAGTAAGAAACAGGGCAGTACCTTTAAAGGGGGATTTCATGAAAGCATTCATGATCATGTTTCTTCTCGTGGCATGTTTTTTTGTTCGCGCAGAGGAAGAGAAACCGATCTCTAGCTGTATCGTTGGCATCTGGACTAACGACAGCCTGTTGTTTGATGACCAGCCCTACCACCTCTATCAGGTAGTGAGGTTCGGTGAAAACGATTACGGCCTTCTCGTCTACACTGCAATCCGCTCTAACGGCAAGTGGACGCTGACATTGGGAGAATTGTGCCGTGGCTGGATGACCTCGTTTCGTGGCGACACCTTTTTCCGATTCGAGTGTCTTACTGGTGTCGGTAACAGCGACAAGAAGTCCGAGCGTTCGGCGGTTGTCTATCGGGTGCGTCTCCAGAAGGATGGAACGATAAAGGTCCGCTGGGTCTATAGCACGAAAGAGAGCAAGCGTTCAGACGCTTTTGCTCTCACAGAGACACCCGAAGACCTTCAAGAGATAATGGAGGCCGAGCAAAGTCCCGATTATATCTACGGTGACGATGAAACCCAGTTCTCAAAACTGGAATTCACCTCTTCGCAGTGAGGTTACAACTCACTCATCGCAAAAGCCACGCCAAAAGCGTGGTTTTATTATTTAGCAGAATTTTTATACTTGTACACACATGTTGTGAGACAGGAAGAGCTAGAGTTGCTAAAATAAAAGAATGCAAAAGACAAGGATCTTTTCTCTAGTATTTCTTTCGCTAGTTTTTTTTCTTTCCTTCTCTGGAGTTGCCCGAGCCGACGTTTTACCTCCCCAAGTCTTTGCACCAGGAGATCATATACTCGACAAGATATTGATTGACGCGAATGGAGAACAGCATATCTTCGGGCCGCTCATATTTATATATACTACTGTTGGAGGTACAGACTATACCGTAGTGATGTTGGGGTACAGAGTTACCGAAAAAGGGCAAGTCTGTATTATGGGATGGGATGGATCATCTAAACAAGTCAAAATAGCAGATCCAAACAAAAACGAATGCATTGACGAGAAAAAATTCGAGGATTTGATGCTTCAATATTTAAATAGTCATGCGAGAGATAAGATAACGATACTAAATAAATCAGTTGCATTGTATGGCTCTCCACCAAACGGGGGCTTCAGCTTTCATTTCTTGGGAAATGGGGCTTTCGATCCTATTACTAGAAAAGGTGAAACTGACGGACCAACCGTATCTGGACTTATAAATGATAAATTCCCCGACAAAGGTGTCCATCAAGGAGATTTAAGAAAGGGTGCCAACGGAAAATGGGAATTTGTGGGGACACCCGTTTTTTCCTCGCTTAAGGTAGCTGCATATCCTCCCAAAATAGCTTTAAATGGAGGCGGTGATGCCACAGCTGAACCTAAAGATCAAAATGGACAAAAATTTACAGGGCTAATTCCTGCAATTAAATGGACTTCTGGGACTTGCGTGGGTATTGATGAAAAGGGGCACTATAGCGGTAATAAAGTCGGAGATTGCGATGTGATTGCGACAAGTGGGAAAGTTGTAGGGAAAGCGGGTGTCACTGTTGTTAGCGGACCTTTTTTAAGTGTAACTCTCGTCGCGAATCCCCATACTCCTGACAAAATCTTTGTGAGAGATCCGTCGTACGTCATTGCTACTTGGGTAACTGACCAAGACCCACCATACACAATGACCTACTCGTGTGGTGATGGAGATACAAATGGGCCAATCGATACTTCAGAAACAAGTTTTAGTTTTCCTACTTGTAGTTATGGGGAGCCTGGTATCTACTTTCCTAATATAAAAGTCAGCGCGAAAGCGCCGGAAGCTTTTGATGAGGAGAAAGATTCTGTGACAGTTATCGAGAAGCCCGTGAGCGATGATACTAGTAATGCAGTTGTAAGCGCTGATCCAGGATGTTACAGGATTCCTCTCCTCAATCCTCCTCTTCAATATTGCCCGCCAGCAAGTATACTGCCTCTGCCAATTTCACCTCCACCACCGCCCGCTCAGAATCCCCCAGGCCTTCAGGGTGTTCCGCCTAATGATTTTCCAGAACCCGTAGAACCTCCCGATATCACAGAGCCGGGGAATAGTGGGATGTTTCCTCCTCCATCGCTGAATGTTCCTCCAGATAAAGTCCCGCCACCACCGCCTGATGATAATACTCCAGCTACAGATGAACCATCCGCTGATGCCCCGCCAGATGATGGAACTTCTGCGCCACCCGATGACGCGACTGCACAAGAACCTTCTGCTCCGGAACCTGAAACTCCAAAAGATGATATCGGAAAGTTTCCTCCTGCCGCGGAAGAACCTCCTGCAACACTGGAGGACGAAACCGATCAAGGTTTTTTATGTCCCTTTTTCAAAAATCATATAGAGCCTATTTGGCCTGATCTTCTTGGACCCATCGGACCTTTTATCTGTCCTCCCGCAGACACTCCTCCGGCCGATACAACTCCGGCAGACACCGCTCCACCAGCTGATAATTCTCCAGCAACTGGAGGGCCGGCTGATGGTGGTTCAAGTGGAACAGACGGAACTCCTGGTTCTGGTTCAGGTTCTGGAAATTCAAACAAAGGTCCTTCCAGTTGTAAACCCAAATATACAGCAAGTCCGTGTGATTCGAATCAAATAATGACATATTCGAATCTTGGCCAGAACTCAACGCAACCTGAAGCGGATAGGGCGCATAGGTCGTACCCAAGCCTAACAGATTTTTGTAAAGACATCCCTACTAAGCAATGTTCTCCGGATAATGACTGCGAGAAGAAAAATATATATTGCTATACAAAAGGGTATGACAGTAAAGGCAGATATGCATTTACTCCTGTCAGTCGTAGTAAAGGGGAACCTGGTAGAGATGGTGGGATTCAAGCCTGCAGTTGCGGTTCAGGAATTTCGAACACCTCAACTTCATATTCCAATCCTAATACCACAGTTCCCGATTCTGCTACCAATGGGAATGTAAATAACTCATATTCTAATCCCGCTCCAACCGCAATTCGTCACAGTGGCGGAGGGGGAAGTTCGGGCACCAATAGAACCACTACGACACCGCAACCCACGGCTGCTCCGACAGCTGCTCCGACAGCCACTTCGGGAACTGTCCCAGATACAACACCTCCAACTGTTTCCATTACTTATCCCGCTTCAGACGCCACTGTCTCCGGAATAGTGACTGTCTCTATTAGCGCTTCTGATAATGTTGGAGTGGCTAAAGCAGACTTTTACATTGACGATAGTTTTATCGGAAACGACACTTCCGCGCCATTTAGTTATTCTTTTAATCCGGGCTCTGCAGGTGAGCATATTCTTACCGTACTAGTTTATGATCTTTCAAATAATCCCTCATCAGATTCTGTTTCATTCTCCACAAGCGGAGGCGGGGCAACCTCAACCATTCCGCCCACTGTGACTGCAGCACCTACCCATACTACGGCAGCAAGTGCGACCGCGATTCCCACCTACTCCGCAGTCTCGACTTATACTACAACTTTCCCTTCATATAGTGGGGGAGGAATGGTAAGCGGTCCTAGCTCCTATTTCTATCAAAAAAATCTTGCGGAAGCGACGGCCTCGATTCTCGAAGCTTTTGGTCATTTATTGGGATTCTAATCGCCGGGGTTTGGTTGTGGATGCGTTTTTATAAGGGATGTATATAATGTATTGAGTCATATTTATTACTAAGTATCATTTTTGTATGAAGAAATATCTATCAACTCTTGGATTAGGAGCATCCCTTCTTGTCTTGGGCCTTTCCGCTTTTGTGAGTATTGCCGGAGCGGTAGGCACTGCAACAAATTCCGTTTCGGTTCCTTATGTCGTGAGCCAAAGAGCTCTGCCTATAAACGGGATTGAAACAGTTGCGTTAGAGCTTCTTGTCCCCGGGGGTGTGGCGGTCTCTTGGAACATAGATTGGGGTGAACAGGGGACGGCAGATGAAAAAGGAGTTTTGCAGGCTCAATCTTCCGACCGGAAAGAAGTTTTTACGCGTACTCATAAGTACACAAAACCTGGCCAGCACAAGATTACCCCGACTTTTTCAGGAACTTCTTCGAGCGCCCCTTCTGTTCCGGTGATTCCAAATGGAAAAGATTTGTCTTCACACGTTCTTGTACGAACCAATCCTCTTTTGCCTTATGGCGGTGCTGCTTCGTCCCTTCGTTTCAGCGCGATCGTAGTCTGTCCTCCGCCAAGTACGGGGCTTGGTCACTCTACGGGTCTTACTGAATGCTTTGTTGATTTCAAGCGTCCAGGGAGCGCCCAAGCTGGCAAAGTAGCAGTATGGGAGCTTGAAGGAAGAACACAGACTGCATTAAAATCGGGTGTGGATATAAATTGGGGAGATGGGAAGACATCTCATGTAGACAGTACTGTAGAGACAACTGCGACTAACTTTGTCTTAAGCCACACTTACCCAGCGGTTGGAGTATACAATGTGAAATTTACTCTCTCTAGTGGTGTGACACTCGCCGATACCATCCGCGTAGTTCGTCTCCCAGCAAGTCAGACAGCAGATATTCCTCCTCCGGTAATATCAGGGGGTGACGGAGGCAATTCCACCGCCTCTCTCTCATTCACCGCAAATGGCCAGGCTGTCTCATCCATTTCAGTATTGCCGACTGATTCAGTCACGCTTGCTTGGAAATTAAATGATCCAGTTCATACAGACCCGGTAGCACTTTGTACAAAATCTGGAAGTTGGAGCGGGTCCGGTCTTGCTTCCGGGAGTGAGTCCAAGTCTTCTCTTTCTCTAGGACAGACATACACCTACAGCATCACTTGTATAAATCTTTCTGACTCTCTTCATCCAAGCTTCACGAAATCGATAACAGTAAATGTTGTATCATCAACAACTGATTTGCCTCCTTCCATAACTTCTGTCTCTACAACAGGAGTAGTCGGAATGTATTATATTAATGGTTCTCGGTTTACTTCTGACACGAAAGTCAATTTTGACAGTAGATCACCGATTTCCGGTTCTCTCCAGAGTTCAGCGGGTTTTCTCTTTACTCTCTCTCCTCTTCCTTCTTCTGGAAATCATACGGTGTCCGTTACTAACAGCAAGGGTACGAGCAATAGCGGGACTTTGACGATTCCTGGGGGAGATACCCAATCAATTACGGTCATTAGTCCGAATGGGGGAGATCGTTTCGTAACCTCAAATGGAATCATTCCTGTCTTGTTTGGTCTGAATCTGGACGCAAGCCATATCAGGATTCATCTTCTTAACTCTTCTGGTGCAGACGCATTCACTTCAGCTCTTATTTCCAGAACTGTGGCGGGGAATGTTACGAATCAACCTAATGTAAATAATTACACTAAGCTCAATATTAATTCCTCTTGGAGCGGATCGTTCAAGGTAAAAGTATGTGATGAAGATCGTAACGTGTGCGATGAAAGCAACAATTCATTCTCGATCAATGCCGGGTCAGATACCACTCGACCAACTCCTCCCACAAGCTTTACTGCGTATGGTGTTGGCGCCAATAGTCTCTCGCTTCAATGGAGCGGTGCTACCGATAATGTGGGAGTCACAGGCTACACCATCACTCGTGACCCAGGCGGTAGCGGTAGCACCCTCACTCCCAACGGTGCTTATAGCGGTACGGGTGTTACGGGTCTTTCTCCTGGAACTAGATATACTTTCACAATTACAGCTAAAGATGCGGCGGGCAATGTCAGTGTAGAGAAGACGGTTACAGTGACAACTACGAGTGCAGGTAGTGGCACACCCCTCTCTTGCTCTGTCTCTGCGACACCTTCGAGTGCGAAAGTGACCCAGTCAATTACATTTACAGCAACTGCAAGTGGGGGCAGTGGATCTTATTCCTACGAATGGTTGTTTAGTGGTTCTTACAGATCTCCAACAGATAATAATATATTCAACATAACCTACACCACTCCGGGGTCTTACACCGAGTCAGTAAAAGTCACCTCTGGCGGTCAGACAGTCACATGTTCTACGCCATCGATATCTGTACTTGCTCAAGACGCGTGTACATCTGGGGTATTGAGTATTGTCACACCTTCTCAAAATACAACGTGGGCAGTTGGAAATCATGAAGTAAAATATTGCGATGATGTTCGTGTCAGTAACATCAAGGGTATTTATCAAGATTTAGGCGGAATTAGCCATCAATTATTCCTGCTCAGTAATAGCGGTACTGCACCGAAAACAACCACTGTAAACATACCAAGTACTTGGCCAAAGGGTGCTGGGTCTCTCTGGATACAGACAAATGCTGGAGACATTATCTCTCCTCTAGTGCGTGTTACTTTGCAATAGGTGGGGTGTCAGTAATAGCTAGAAACAAGAAAAACCGCCAATAAATAAGGCGGTTTTTCTTGTGGAAAACCGATTATCATTTAAGTCTCTGAAGAGGTACTATTAAAGCAAAGGAGTATTTTTTTTATTAACAATCATAAAATTATTATGAGTCATTCACACGCTGTTAATCCAGCAAGAATCGTTGCAATAATAGGAGGAATTTTGGCGCTAGCCGCGCTCGCTTTTTCATTTGCTTTGCCAGTACACGCGGCAGTTTCGGATGCAAGAATTCACGCTTACCAAGCAAGCATTCTTCCTCCTGGTGTTGTCGGTCCTTTTGGTCCTCTGACCAAAGCTCTGACATTGAAGAAGTACGGAGTCACTACTGTCCCGGCTCTCCAAACTATTCTCATTGGTAAAAAACTCCTTTACCTCGTTCACGTAACTTCTCTCTTTGGTCCTCTGACCATAGAAGCAGTGATTCGAGACTTTGAAGCTGGTGGAACAGTTTCAGGAAATTTCCCGCCAGGATGTACCAGCGCTTCAGGCTATAGCACGCTGACTGGTTTTGCGTGCGTGTCATTGCCGGGAGGAGGAACTGGTCCATGCAGTGGGGGCGCGTTGTTCAATAATATAACTGGTGCAAGTTGTTTCGCTTCGCTCCCAGCTGGCTGTACGCTTACAACAAAATACAGCCCATTAAGTGGTTCTCTTTGTGTAGCTTCGGGAGGTGGTAGTGGTGGCGGAGGTGGCGGTGGAAGTGGTGGTCATAGTGGCGGTTCCTACACACCCGTTTTCAGTTCTATCGAATTAACAACTTCTTCGAGCCTTACTGTTGGGACAAATGGAACAATACAATTTACCGCAACTGCGAAAGATCAGAAAAATAATGATCTTCGCACACAGCCGTCCTCGTTCACTTGGTATGCGACTGGGGGGACAATTAACTCAAGCGGTCTCTTTAGAGCTCCCTCAAGTATAACGGGCACGTCACTTCCGGTGACAGTGAGCGCTTATTCCGGAACGATAATCGGTACAAAAGAAGTTACGGTGTCAAACGCAGCTCAAGTCTTTACTTCTATCTCTGTTACTCCAGAAACTGCTAGTGTCACAGTTAACGGAACCCAGCAATTTACTGCAACTGCCTTAGACCAGTTTACCCACGCGTTATCTACACAACCCGCCTATTCTTGGACTACGACTGCGGGGACTATTTCAAGTGGAGGACTTCTCACAGCTCCGGGGACTGCGCGTACGGTAACGGTGACAGCTTCTTCTGGCGGTAAAAGTGATACTGCAACTGTTACGGTGAACGCTACCTCAGCTCCAACCATCACTTCCGTTTCCCCAACATCGGTAACAGCGGGAGTAGCGACACCTGCGGTCATTAGCGGTACTAATTTTTCCACTGACGCGGCTCACCCAAACTTGATAACCCTCGTAAATACTGCCAACGGAACGCCCTACCAAACTCAAGCTTCCTCAGCAAACGGGACGTCTCTAAGCTACACCATTCCAGCAGTTGTAGCGGGCACGTATAGTTTGTCAGTTTCTATTGTTGGTGGAACGAACAGCAGTAATTCTAAAACAATTACGGTGAATGCTACCGGTACACCAACCCCTTCCGTCACCCTGACCGTCGCAGCAAGTTCACTGCCATCTGGAAATGGAACGTATCTCACTTGGACATCTTCCAACGTCACTTCATGTACGGGAACCAACTTTACTACAGCGAACGGATCGGTTACATCAGGTGCAACTTACAATTCTACTGGTATTTATACAGGTCTCCTCACGCAATCAAAGACATACACCATCACGTGTACCGGATCATACGGAACGGTTACAGATTCGAAGACGGTGACGATTACCACTACGCCCTCAGCTCCAACCATCACTTCCGTTTCCCCAACATCGGTAACAGCGGGAGTAGCGACACCTGCGGTCATTAGCGGTACTAATTTTTCCACTGACGCGGCTCACCCAAACTTGATAACCCTCGTAAATACTGCCAACGGAACGCCCTACCAAACTCAAGCTTCCTCAGCAAACGGGACGTCTCTAAGCTACACCATTCCAGCAGTTGTAGCGGGCACGTATAGTTTGTCGGTTTCTATTATTGGTGGAACGAACAGCAGTAATTCTAAAACAATTACGGTGAATGCTACAGGTGGAGGTGCCGACGTCACTGCGCCCACTTCTCCTACAAGCTTTACTGCTTCAGGTATAGGCAACAATAGTCTCTCACTTTATTGGAGCGGAGCAACCGACAACACTGGTGGTAGTGGAGTCGCAAGTTACACCATCACCCGTTCTCCGAGCGGTACCGGCAGTACCCTTACTTTTAATGGCGCTTCGAATAGTGGGACTGGTGTTGCAAGCCTCTCCGCTTGTACAACGTATACTTTCTCGATCACAGCCACTGATGGTGCTGGCAATGTCAGCTCTCCTGCAAAGACGGTTACGGCGACGACTACGGGTTGTCCAACCACCGCCTCCATCGACGTAGCAGGATCAACCAGTCTCACACAAAATACGACATACACATATACATTCACTGCAAAAAATGCATCTGGCGTCGCCCTTTCTCCACAACCTGCCTTCGACTACTTTACCTCATCTGTTTCAGGAACTATCGGAGGAACCGCAGGTGCTGCAACAAGAACTTACACTCCAACTGCTACCGGCAGTGGAATGCTGACAATTCACAGCGCTGATGGTGTATACAAGTATGTCAATATTACGGTGGGTCCCGCTGCAGACACAACGGCTCCTGTCTGGTCGGGCTCTTCCACCTTTACCACCTCCAACGTAACATCAAATAGTTTGACCTTGAATTGGAGCGGAGCAAGCGATAATTCCGGAGGTACTGTGAACTACCAGATAACAAGTTCGCCTAACAGTAGTGTTAATGGAAATCAGATTAGCGGTCCTGTCGGGAGCATGAATGTGACGGGATTAACAGCGGGTGTTACCTATACATTCTCGATTGATCCCATAGATAATTCAGGGAATGTTGGTATTAGAAAGAGTTTTCCTCCTGTTACCACGCCAGCAACGCCCTCAATCAGTTCTATTTCACCAGGGTCAGGGCATCCAGGAACAATGGTTACGATTAATGGTCCGGTGGCGTTCCCTTATGGAACAGTCTATTTTGGAAATTATAGTTCTGTTACTGGTACGGTTAATGGTAATAATGTTACATTCCAAGTTCCCACTGGTGCCCCAATTGGTTCGTATGTAATCAAGGTCTATATAGGAGGAACTGCTCAATTTACTAATACAGCAGTCTTCAATGTGACAAGTCTTTCCGTTGCTCCGACTACCAGTAGTGTCGCTTCGGTTCTTGAATCCTTCGGGCATCTCTTAGGGTTCTAGATCTCTTATCGAAGAGGATAGGAAAGCCCCCACTAAAGCTTTAGTGGGGGCTTTGCCTTGAATTGACTTCTTTTCGGCATTTGTTATGATGAGTGCCATCGCATTTTTCGTTTATTTTCCTGCACGATCTTTGATTTTGGGCAGAAAAAATAGGCGTGGCGTTTTGTTTCGTTGTTAGAAATTATTTATTATTAATTTATTTAATAAAAACTATGGCAGAATTTAATCGCTCGAAGCCTCACGTAAACGTCGGTACCATCGGTCACGTTGACCACGGGAAGACAACTCTTACTGCGGCAATTCTTAACTCACTTCATCTCTCTGGACAAACAGTGAAGTTGAAAAAAGTTGACGAAATTGACTCAGCGCCTGAAGAAAAGGCCCGAGGTATTACGATCGCCCTCTCTCACAACGAATACGAAACAGCAACTCGACACTACGCTCACATCGACGCTCCTGGACACGCCGACTATATTAAGAACATGATCACCGGTGCCGCACAAATGGACGGTGCTATTCTCGTTATCGCAGCTACTGACGGAGTGATGCCACAGACTCGTGAGCACGTTCTCCTCGCAAAGCAGGTTGGAGTGCCAAAGATCATCGTCTTTCTAAACAAAGTAGACATGGTTGATGACAAAGATCTCGTAGACCTCGTTGAAGAAGAGGTTCGAGAACTCCTTACAAAGCAAGGCTTTGATGGAAAAGGAGCTCCTGTTATTCGAGGTTCAGCACTCAAAGCTCTTGAAGCAACATCAAAAGACGATGAATGGGTAAAGAAAATTCTTGAACTCACCAACGCTCTTGATACCTATATCCCAGTTCCAAAGCGAGAAACAGACAAGCCTTTTCTTATGCCTATCGAAGACATCTTCTCGATTGAAGGACGAGGTACTGTAGTGACTGGAAGAATTGAAAGAGGAATGGTGAAAGTTGGAGAGGAAGTTGAAATCGTTGGTATCAAGCCAACAGCAAAGACTGCTGTGACTGGTATTGAAATGTTCAACAAACAGCTTTCAGAAGGTATGGCAGGAGACAACGCTGGAATTTTGCTCCGAGGTACTCGAAAAGAAGACGTACACCGAGGTCAGGTTATCGCAAAGCCAGGTTCAGTTACTCCTCACACAGAATTTACTTCAGAAGTGTACATCTTGAAGAAAGAAGAAGGCGGACGACATACTCCGTTCTTCACTGGTTACAAGCCACAGTTCTACTTCCGAACAACAGACGTGACTGGAGAAGTGACTTTGCCAGAAAAGACAGAAATGGTTATGCCAGGAGATACGATTACTTTCAAAGTAAAATTGGTTGCTCCGATTGCTCTTGAAGATCAACAGCGATTTGCTATCCGAGAAGGAGGCAAGACTGTGGGTGCCGGAGTTGTAACGAAAGTCATCGCCTAACCCTACACCCTTTACCCTAAACCCTATTCAAATGGCTGTGAAAGAAACAACAGAAAAGAAAGTTCCTGCAAAGAGAGCGTCTGCGAAGAAAGCAGTCAAAGTATCTCCCGCTCCAAAAGATGGCGCGATCTCAAAATTGCGCATCCGAGTTCGAGCATATGAATATAAAATTCTCGATCTTTCGGTAAAGCAGATCATCGACACTGCTCTTCGCTACGATGCGAAAGTTGTTGGCCCCGTTCCGCTTCCAACAGAAATAAATAAATACACAGTCAACCGCTCTGCGTTCGTGTACAAAAATGCACGAGAACAGTTCGAAATGCGAGTCCACAAGAGACTTATTGATATCTTGAATCCGTCAGGGAAGATCATCGAGGCTTTGACCAATATGAACCTCCCAAGTGGTGTAGATATCGACGTCAAAATCCTCTAAACAAAAAGAGGGAAGCAGAATAGCTTAAAATGGCTTTAAGCTTTACTTTTTGGTCTGTTTCTGTTAAGTTGAGTGAGATTTTTTTGCAAAAAACATGAAATTCGTCCTAGGACAAAAGGTAAATATGACGCAAGTCTTCGATGAAAACGGGGCACTTCACCCTGGAACGATTATTTCCTGTGGCGCAAACGTTGTTACTCAAGTGAAAACAGACGAAAAAGACGGCTACAAAGCTGTACAAATCGGCTACGGCACTCGAAACCCAAAGAACGTAAACAAGGCTCAAAAAGGCCACACAAAAGAGCTTGGAAATTTCTCTAATTTCCGAGAATTCGCAGGCGTTTCAGATTTGAAAGTCGGCGACACACTTAGCCCAGCACTTTTCAAAGTTGGGGAGAAAGTCGTCATCACTTCTGTTTCAAAAGGAAAAGGTTTCCAAGGTGTTATCAAGCGACACGGCTTCGGCGGAGGACGACGAACTCACGGGCAGAAACACTCTGAACGAGAACCTGGTTCTATTGGAGGAGGGCTTCGAACTCGTGTTCCAAAAGGAATGAGAATGGGAGGCAGAATGGGACAAGACACGATTACTTCAAAAGGTATGACTGTGCTTATGGTTGACGAAGCAAAACGAGAAATTATTATCGGCGGAGCGGTTCCAGGACGACGAGGAACACTTGTTGAGATCAAAGCCTAAATACAATGGAAGCAACCGTTTACAACCAAAAGGGAAAAGAAACAGGGAAAGTAAAACTTCCTGAAGCAGTATTCGGCGTTCACTGGAATTCTGACTTGGTTCACCAAGTGACGACTTCAATGAAGACCAACGCACGAAAGCCTGTTGCTCACACAAAGACTCGAGGAGAGGTACGAGGAGGAGGCAAGAAGCCTTGGAGACAGAAAGGTACTGGCCGAGCTCGTCACGGTTCTACTCGTTCTCCTATCTGGGTTGGCGGAGGTGTTGCTCACGGTCCTCGAAACGATCAGAATTTCACTCGAAAAATCAATCGTTCTATGAAAGCGAAAGCTCTCTACACGATCCTTTCTAGAAAATTGAAAGATAAAGAAATCATCTTTGTCGATACTTTGAATATGGATAGCGGAAAGACAAAAGATGCAAAGGAGATCGTTATGAATCTCGGCAAGATCGCAGGATTTGAAAAGCTTTCTACAAAGCGAAAGAATGCGGCTTATATCACTCTCGGACACAAGGACGTTGCGGTAGAGCGAGGTTTTGGAAACTTTGGAAATGTTACTGTGGACGAACTTCGAAATATGAATCCTATGGATCTCATGCAGAATGCATATCTCATCATCACAGAACCAGAAAAGTCATTTGAATTTCTTTCTTCAAAAATTCCCGCTAAGACTAAATAATTACCATGGCTATTTTCGCTAAAAAAGAAGAGGTAAAAAAGAAAGCAAAGGTTGTGGAAACAGAAGTTGCTGTTGTAAAAGCGCCTTCGACGAAGCCTCATGCTGACCTTTCTCATATCGTCCTTCATCCTCGAGTGACTGAAAAATCATCACAAGAAGCTGAAAAAAATATCTATGTATTTTCTATTGCTCACTCTGCAACAAAGGCTACTGTCGCGTCTTCGATAAAAGAGATGTATAAAGTGACGCCGACGAAGGTAAACATTGTTTTCACCCCTGCAAAGAAAGTGTTTGTCCGAGGGAAAGTGGGGATGAAAACACGAGTGAAGAAAGCATATGTTTTTCTGAAAAAAGGCGACAAGATTGAATTTGTATAAAAAACATGAAGACCTATAAACCAACAACAGCATCACGACGTGGAATGACCGGTATCAACTACCGAGAGTTCCTTACTGCGTCAGAGCCTTTGAAATCGCTCACGTCAGGTTTTAAGCGAGATGTGGGACGAAACAGCTTTGGCCGTTTGACTGTGCGCCACAAAGGAGGCGGACATAAGCGACTTTTCCGAGATGTTGATTTTCGATACAACAAGAAAGATGTTCCTGCAAAAGTGTTGACCATTGAATACGATCCAAACCGAACTGGTTTCATCGCACTCGTACAATATCAGGATGGAGAGAAGCGCTATGTGCTCGCTCCAAAGTCTATGAAAGTTGGTGATTCATTCGTCGTTTCTGAAAAAGCTCCTGTAAAAATGGGCAATCGAATGCCTCTCAAGAAAATTCCAGTTGGTACTTTTGTATATAACGTAGAACTTAAACCCGGAAATGGTGGAAAGCTCGGCCGCAGCGCTGGAAACTACATCGAAGTTGTTGCGCAGGACGCCAATTACACTCACCTCAAAATGCCTTCGACAGAAATTCGACGAGTACACGAAGAGTGCTACGCATGTGTCGGTGAAGTTTCAAATGATGAAAATCGTCTTGTAAATATCGGTAAAGCAGGACGTTCTCGATGGCTTGGTATCCGACCGACAGTGCGAGGTACTGCTATGAACCCGGTAGACCACCCACACGGAGGAGGTGAAGGACGACAAGGACGAGGAAGCCGACGACAAAAGACTTCATATGGAAAGCCGACAGGAAAAGGACAGAAATCCCGCCGAGCAAAAAAATATTCAAACATTTTCATCGTCTCTCGACGAAAGGTGGGGAAGGGGAAGAATAAGAAATAAGGCACTCGCCCACACCTTTTGGAAAACAGCCCCACTGGTTCTCCGCTTAAATAATAGTCACTTTTCTTCACGGAAAATTGAAAACTCAAAAACCGCACCTCTTCGGGGGCGGTTTTCTCAAACAATTCAGTTTTCCTAAAAAGCTCCTTTGTTTTGCGCAGAGCCCAGTGAGTTTCCCAAAAGGTGTGGGACTCGCTTTCGTGCTAAGGAAGTTCATCCTTTTTGATATCTAGTAAGTGAGAAAAGAAAAGAGTACAATTATTTATTATTAATAATTTAGATAAAATGACAGAACAAGCGCCGGAGCCCATAACTTTTAAAGAAATTAACAGACATGCACCGGAAATTATGCAGGGACTTGAAAATGCTCCTATCTTTAAAAAACAAGGAGAAATGAGAGCTGAGATCGCCAAAGGGGGAGAGGAAATAATTACAAAATTAACAGACGGAACAACTGAAACGAAAAATGTAGCGAAAGCAGGTGATGCTATTATTACAAACCCCGGTGGCGAACGATATGTTATTGACGGAATAAAATTTGCAAAAAGATATGAACCAAAAGCCGGAGAGCCAGGAGTATATTCGGCAAAAGGATACTGTAAAGCAATCGATAATCCTTTTAATAGCCCAGTTACGATGATGGCATCCTGGGGAGAAATGCAGAATGGTGCTGCTGATTGTCTTATCGCTGATACTTATGATATTGATACAAAGGCAATGGGGGGGGAACCTTATATAATTGCTCGCGCGGAATTTAATCAAACTTACAAGCTGGCAGAATAATGACGGTTTTACCTGCTTTGTTGACTTTTGGCCCCTCATTCGTCTATACTAGTGTCATCACCAACGGAAAAGATCACCCCTTAAGGTTCCGTCCTTATGGGGCCTTTTCTTTGTTATTTTTAAGGTGTCAAGGACTGTCCTTGACACTCGGGCCCTTAATCCTAATAAGGGGATTCTTCGGATTTCAGAAAGAGGGCAAGTGTCTCTTTTTCGAAATCTTTCGCTCCGAACATTGGTAGTAAAAAATCTGTGTGGATAATCGGTAAGTTTCTTTTCTTTGTAAAATCTTGGTAACTGCTCCATGTATATTCACCAGGGTGTTTTACGATATTTGCTTTGACCGGATTCATATGGATATAAGATGAAGTCCAAAGGAGTTGCGGATCGGATTCGATGACTACAGCTTTATATCTCTCCTGAAATACATGCCCGACTCTATGATATTTTTTATTGAGATACATCGCATAGCTCGTGGATATTTGGGAAATGATTTTTGCTATTTCTGTCTCTCCGCATTGTTCAATCAATAAATGGAAATGATTTGGCATGAGACAAAATGAATGAAGTTTGAAGAGATCAGCTCCTGCATTGATTCTAATTCGAGAGTGGGGGAATGACAGCAGGTCTTCTTTTTGAAGAGTTTCTCTTTCAATGCCTAGGGCGAGTCCGACTCGAAAAGCGAAAGCTTTGTAGTCCTTTTCATCATGAAAAATTTTCTCTCGATTATTTCCTCTGTTGTAAACATGCACGAAAGTACCCTCCGCACTATTTTTGTAATCTCTCTTTTTCATCCCTCTATTATGTCAAGGACTGTCCTTGACAGCAACGGTAAATATTCAAACATCTTTATTTTTTTTAGTTTTATGTAATTGACTTTCTGAGACGCAATCAGTAGTCTCTAACCCAGAGAAGCGATTGGTCGCTTCGGCCTGTTCTTGGGTACGCCCGGGGACATTAAAGAAAGGAGGAGGGTATGCCCTCTTTCAAGAAAGACGAGCTAGGCAAGCTCATTGTGAAAGGTGGATTGTCCACAGAAGCCAGGTTTCTCTCTCTTTTGGATGAACTTCGCAATAATATGAAACCGTATCTAGATACGGTTTCGTTGGCGAAGCTTTCCGAGTTCAAGTGCTTAAAGGATTATGTTTGGGAGAGAGAGGTGGGTCGATCTGTAATTACTGGTTACGAAGACGGGAAGTCGACAGCAGATATCCAAGGAATTTTTGGGAAAGGAGAGAAGATAAGTATCCCCGATACAGGGCATCGCTATAGTTCGGGGACATATCTTTGCAATGGAACAATCCCCATCTGGGGTCTGAGTCGGAGTGGCGACTGGCTTTTGGTAAACGTCTCGATTGTCGGCGCTGCGGGGTATAAAAATCGGGGGACGGAAGTGGTGCAGGCGGTACGAGTCGACCGAGTAAACATCACTGACCTCGTAAAAGGTGTCCGTTTAGATCCCATTCAGATATGGAACCAATTGGTTCGGACCACTCAAGAGTGGGCAGAAAGTCGTGAGCGACTCTGGAAAACAATGCTCGAACTTCGTGCCCAAGTGGTCCAGAGTGACTACATCGTACAGGCTGCTTTCAAGTAAAGTTACATAAGGCGTCCGCTCCCAGAGCGTGACGCCTTTTTATTCAATTTTTAGTTAAAACCTCACAGTCTACTGGTTAAAAGCCACCTCTCGTTGACACTTATAGGCCATTTTGCTAGTATCTTGCCAAGTTCTCTTGAGGGCTTTTTATTTTTCTGTTCGCGAAAAAGCTCAAGTTTGCTTATTAAATCATGACACGATCGCTCAAAAAAGGCCCTTATATTGACCCGAAACTCTTGAAAAAGATTGAAGGCAAAACTCCCCAGACAACTGGGCTTATTAAGACTTGGTCACGACGCTCACAGATCGCACCGGAGATGGTAGGTTTTAAATTTGGCGTTCACAACGGCCGAGAGCATCTCGAAGTTCTTGTCTCTGAAGAAATGGTGGGCCACAGACTTGGAGAATTCTCACACACACGCAAATTCATCCGACACGGAGGTAAGATGCAGAAAGAACTTGAAATGAAGAAGAAAGAGGCAGAAGTCGCTGCTGCTCAAGCTGCAAAGGGCTCTGCTGATACTAAAAAATAACGAACTAGGGTAGAGGGTGAAGGGGACAGGGTATAGAAAACACTGAAACCAAAATCCTAAACCCTCAACCCTTTACCCTAAACCCTAATCAAAAACATGAAAGCTTACCTATCAGATTACAGACAATCACCTCGAAAAGTTCGCCTTGTTGCGGATCTTATTAAAGGCAAGAGCGTTGTCGAGGCACAGAGCCAGCTTTCATTTCTCCCGAAGAAGGCGAGCGAAGTTTTCGCAAAGCTTCTCGCATCTGCAGTTGCAAATGCAAAAAATACAAACGGATTCAAAGCGGAAGATCTTTTGGTAAAAGAAGTTCGAGTAGATACTGCACGAGTTTTGAAGCGATCAATGCCTCGAGCTCGAGGTTCTGCTTTCCAGATTTTGAAACGAAATAGTCACGTGTCTATCGCGCTTGCTGAAAGAGGAGCTGACATCGCGAAAGTAACAGCAAAAATTAAGAAAGAAAAAACAGCAGTTAAGAAATAATTTTTTATCATGACACACATTGTTCATCCATATTCACATAGACTTGGCATCATCAGAGACTGGAAGAGTCGATGGTTTAGTGATGGCAAAGGATACCGCGCATCTCTCAAGGTGGATGTACTCTTGCGAGAATACTTGGCAGTCAAATTCCGAGGAATGTTCGTGAGCGGAGTTGATATCGAACGAAATCAAAAGACAATGCGAGTTATCATCAAAACTTCTCGACCAGGCGTGCTCATCGGACGAAACGGAGAGGGTCAGGTAAAACTTCGAAATGATATTTTAAAACAATTTGCTCGATGGGGAGTAAAGACAAAAGAGGAATTGAAAATTGATGTTGTTGAAATTCGTTCTCCAGAATCAAATGCCGCTATCGTTGCACAAATGGTTGCCGACTCTCTTGAAAAAAGAATGCCTTTCCGACGTGTTGCAAAACAGATCGTTGAGAAAGTTATGGCAAATCGAGACGTGCTCGGAGTGAAAGTAGGTCTTTCAGGGCGCCTAGGAGGTGCTGATATGGCACGACGAGAAAAGATCAAGAAAGGACGAATCCCTCTTCAGACATTCCGCGCTGATATTGATTTTGCACGAGAGAAAGCTCATATGAGTTACGGAGATATTGGAATCAAAGTTTGGATATACAAAGGAGAAGTTTTTTCCGATAAAAAGCCAGCCGCTAAATAATTACTACCATGCTTCTTCCTAAAAAAGTAAAACATCGAAAGTGGCAGACTATGCGCCGAAATATGAAGAAGGATCGCGTGGAGACACGAGGTACTACTATTGCTTTCGGTTCATACGGAATCAAATCTTTGAGCGCGATGCGAGTGCGTTCCAATCAGCTTGAAGCTGCCCGAAAGGTGATGTCACGACTTGTCGGTAAGACTGGAAAGATTTGGATTCGCGTTTTCCCTGATATGCCCTATACTGCCAAAGCTGCAGAAGTAGGTATGGGAGGCGGAAAAGGAGATCCACAGGGATACTGCGTGCAGGTATACCCAGGACGAATCATTTTTGAAATTGACGGAGTTGATGATGCAACAGCACGAGAGGCACTTCGAAAGGCGGGCACAAAGCTTCCTTTGAAGACCGTTATTTTAAAGAGATAAGATTTACGATTCAGGATATATGAATAATGCAAAATAAAATCGAATCCGAATCCCATTCTTAAATCATGAATCTTAAATCATAAATCTACCCGTATGGAAATCAAAGATACAAACGAAAAAGAATTGAACCGAATGCTCACTGAAAAGCGAGCAGGTCTTCAGAAATTCCGATTTGGAGTTTCAGGAAGCAAGACAAAGAATGTTCGAGAGGGAAGAGTGTTGCGAAAAGATATTGCTCGAATTTTGACTCAACTCAACACAAAGACTAAATAATTATCATGGCTGAACAAGTAACCAAAACAGAAAAGAAAGCAGAGGGGAAACTTTTTACCGGCAAGGTGGCATCAAACAAGATGGCGAAGACCGTCGTCGTCGAAGTGATGCGATATGTAAAGCACCCAAAGTATCAGAAATTCTTGAAAAAGATAAAGCGATATAAAGCGCACGCGGAAGGAACATACGAAGTAGGTCAGACTGTTACCATTCAGGAATGCCGACCGATGTCCAAAGACAAGTCATTCATCGTCATAAAATAATTGTATGATTCAACCACGATCCATCGTCAAAATAACGGATAACTGCGGGGGAAAGATCGGCCGTATTTTCAAAGTGCTTGGTTCAAGTAAGAAGCGATACGCTCGCATCGGAGACATCGTGGTGCTTTCTGTCCAGACTGCAGAGCCTCGAAAGGGAGTAAAGAAGAAAGATGTGCTTCAGGCAGTTGTCGTGCGACAAGTACAGCCTTTCCGACGAAAGGACGGTTCTTATATTCGATTTGATGAGAACGCAGTAGTTATCATCGAAAAAGGAAAGCAGGAGCCTATCGCAGGACGCGTTTTCGGCCCAATCCCTCGAGAAATTTCTGAAATGGGTTTTCAGACTATTGCATCACTCGCACCGGAGATTGTTTAGAAAATTAACGAACGTAGTGAGTATAATTTACTTAACCCCCCACCAATTCCTAACATTCAAAAGATATGAAAACCATAAAAGGAAAAAAGAATTTATTCGTAATCAATCTTAATACGTCAAGTATGAGAATTGGTGGGGGGTCAAGATTTTCTAACTCGCTTCGCTCATAACAAAATCATGATTAAAAAAGGAGACAACGTAATAGTGATGACAGGAAAGGACAAGGGCAAGACCGGTACGGTTGTTCGCGCTTTTCCAAAACTTTCTACTTTGATCGTTGAAGGAATCAACAAGCACAAGAAACATCAGCGACCTCGAAAAGAAGGTGAGAAAGGCCAGACTGTCGAGAAAAGTTTTCCAATGCACGCTTCAAACGTCATGATTGTTGATAAGAAGAGCGGAAAGGGAACACGAGTTGGTTCAAAGATGGTTGGTGAGAAGAAAGTGCGAATCGCTCGAAAAAGCGGCCAGGAAATTTAAATCAAACACATGGATTCAGTAAAAGAAAAACAGAATAAAGCGTTTGAGCATCTCAAAACAAAGATGCATTACAAGAACGCAATGCAGGCGCCAAAGATGGTGAAGGTTGTGGTGAGCGCTGGCGTTGGTTCTATGAAAGACAAGAAGAAGATCGAACTCGTTGCAAACCGACTCGCAAAAATTACCGGCCAGAAGCCTGCAGTTCGAGGCGCAAAGAAATCAATTGCGTCTTTCAAAGTTCGACAGAATGATCCAGTTGGATATCAGGTCACTATCCGAGGAACGCGAATGTACGGTTTTCTCGATAAGCTTTTGAATGTCGCCCTCCCTCGAACGCGAGACTTCCGAGGACTTTCTAGGAAAGCAGTGGACGCGATGGGGAACTACACGATTGGAATCAAGGAGCACACCATTTTCCCAGAAACTCCGGATGAAGAAATCAAAGATGTGTTCGGTCTTGCAGTAACGCTCGTTACGAACGCAAAGAATCCAAAAGAAGCCGAGGCTTTTCTTGAATATATTGGGTTACCGCTCAAGAAGGAAGAGGTCAAGAAATAGTATATAAGAGCAAAAAACCGCCGAGAAGAGCGGTTTTTTGCTTCAGAATTTTCCACCTCTTTTTTTCGAACGCATGATACAATAAAGCTATTAGTAAAATCACTTATTAAAAATGAAAAAATATCTAGTAGGACTTACTATTCTAGCTTCTTTTGTGGTTGTATCATCTGTCTCTGCTCAAGCGACAGTTGTAAGATTTACTGTTTCTACAGCATCATACAACCCTGAATCATATCCGAATGCGTTTAATGTTTCTTATGCGTTTTCTGATGTGACAGCACAAGGTGTGACAGTAACAGCTGATTGTCATGAGGGGCTTATAATCCAGATGCGAGATGATGCTGGCAAACTGCATCCTTTTAGTTGCGGAGATATTGGAGCTGGTGGTACGAATGGATATTTCCCTTCGGGCGAATATTCAACGGATCTTGTATTTACAAATAATACCTCTCAAAATATTAATGAGGGACTTTTACTGTCTGCTTATGGAATAAATTCTGTTTCTAGGACGGTAACAATAATCCCTAACCAGCCACAAAATCCTTTCAAAGTAACGTTTCCTTCTTCTGGAGCGACCTTGAATCAAGGTTCAACCTACAAACTCATGTGGTCTGGAAGAGATAATGGAGTTAGGAGCTACTCTGTGTATCTGGTTGGAGGAAGTTTAGGTTCAAATGGAAGCCGCTATCTTGGTACTGTAGACACAGAGAATCAGGATTGGTTTAGTTGGACAGTTCCTTCAAATATCCCACCTGAATCAGGTTATCAAATCCAGTTTAGTGGCGCTGGCGCTACTGGTGATAATAGCTCATCATTTTCGATTGCGGCAAGCACTAATCAAAATCTGTATCCCTTTACTGTGACATATCCATCCGCCGGAGCCACTCTGAAACAGGGAATGATTTATAAACTTCTGTGGTCTGGAAGAGATGTCGGGGTTACAAGTTACTCGGTTTATTTGGTGGGGGGCGCACTTGGATCGAATGGTAGCCGCTCTCTCGGGACAGTTAATACTGCTACTCAAGACTGGTTTAGTTGGACTGTGCCGGGAGATGTCGTCCCGAGTTCTGGATATCAAATCCAATTCAGCGGCGCTGGTGCAACAGGTGACAACAGTGATTCTTTCTCGGTTGTCGCGCGATCAGCGATACCTCCTGCAGTTGTACCTCCTCCAGATTCTTCGGTGGGATGTGAACCAGGATTCCGCTTTAATCCAAGGACGGGACATCCTTGCAATGAAAATACCAATGCTGATACTGCTCACAATGCGGGAACCGCTGATATAGATACCCAAGCTTCCTCCTCTTCATGTGTTGTTCTTACTTATGATCTTCGCTATCAGTCACGAGATATATCCACTAACGGTGAAGTTTCTTCCTTGCAAGACTTCTTGCAATCGAAAGGATATCTCAGTTCAGAACCAACTGGATATTTCGGTATGTTGACTTTCCAGGCAGTCAAAGATTTTCAGAAAGCCAATGGTATTAGTCCAACTGGATTTGTGGGTCCAATAACACGAGCGAAGATCCACCAGGTTAGTTGCGGAATTTGATACAATTTTCAAAAATAACCAAAGAAAAAGCCACCCAATGGGTGGCTTTTTCTTTGGTTTGACAGCGATAAAACCCTTTGCTAGTATAGCCCCAAGCCCTTTAGGCTTTTTTGTTTGCAAGGTGAGCCGATGGTAGGTACCGTCGGAGCAAGACCTTTTCAGGATTTTTCGAGTGCTCTCACGAAGAAAAAACCGAAAAGGTGTACAGCACCTGTAAGGTGGAGGCTTTTCTTAGATGCAATCATACTCCAGCGTCTAAAAGTAGTATCTGCCTAGAATGCAACGGATAAGCCCCTAAAGCGTTTTATTAAAGAAATCGGCTTTCTCTGAAAGTCATAAGCTGTTCAAAATGGCCAAAACATCAGTTGTTGCGCGTTCAAAAAAGAAGCCAAAATTTGCATCTCGAGTTGTTCGACGATGTTTTCGATGCGGACGAAAGAACGGCTATATGCGAGATTTCGATATGTGCCGAATTTGTTTCCGAGAGTTTGCTAACGAGGGAATGATTCCAGGTATCAAGAAATCATCATGGTAAAAAATTTGTAAAATCGGAGCACTTCATCGTTGGTTCGGATCGAAGGCATCCTCGCAGTAGGTCATCTACAGCTCAGACGCACTTCTCCCTCCCGCCTCGAATTGCTCACAATTTAACAAATTTTAAAAAATATTTATGTCAACCGATTTAATTTCAGACTTAATAATTCAACTCAAAAA